>CAZIWQ010000578.1:3658-5080 GCA_964542355.1 uncultured Armatimonadia bacterium | reverse complement strand
GCTTCATCCCTGCCACACTCAGGGCCCGCCAGCTCATCCAGGAGGGGTTCCTGGGTCGTGTGTATCACTTCCGGGGGAGCTACTACCATGCCGGGTATACCGACCCCGACCGGCCGCTGTCGTGGCGGCTGAGCCGCGAGGCCGGGGGCGGAGCCCTCTCCGACCTGGGCAGTCACATCATCGACATGATGGCCTACCTGCTCGGGGAGTACCGGGCGGTCCGCGCCAGCGCCGAGACCTTCGTCCCACAGCGGCCGACGGCGAAGGGCTCCGCCGAGCTGGCTCCGGTCGAGGTCGATGACTACATCTGCCTCCAGGCCCGCATGGCCGATGGTGCCCTCGGCTTCATCGAGGCTTCGCGGTTTGCCACCGGGACTCACGACGGGATGAGCTTTGAGATCTTCGGGGAGCGGGGGGCGCTGCGGTTCAACATGATGGACCCCAACTACCTGTACGCCTACGACGCGACGGTGCCGGAGGCCGATCTCGGCGGGCGGCGCGGCTGGACCCAGATCGAGTCGCTCCAGCGCTATCCGAAGCCCGGAGCGTTGCCCTCCCCGAAGCTCCCGATCGGCTGGATGCGGTTCCATCTCCATTCGCAGTTCGACTTCCTGAGCGCCCTCGTGCGCGGGGAGGCGGGGACGGCAACGCTGTTTGACGGGGTGCGGGCCCAACTCGTGGATGACGCGGTGCGGGCCGCCGCCACCAGTGGGGGCTGGGAGGACGTGGCAGGTTGAGGCGGCCGGCAGGCCGGGAAGCCTGCCCCACACCGAACCGTGTGACCATGATGCCTGCCACGCGACCGTATGTCAGCCGTGCCGGTGAGAAGCTGGCGTTCGCCCTCGACCACTTCGGGGTTGACGTCCGCGGGCTGGTGTGTGCCGACCTGGGCTGCCATGCGGGCGGCTTCACCGACTGCCTGCTGCAGCGTGGCGCCGCCCGCGTCTATGCCGTTGACACCAGCTACCACATCCTCGACTGGAAGCTGCGCACCGACCCCCGGGTAGTAGTGATGGAGCGCACGAATGCCCTGCATGTGCAGCTCCCCGAGGCGGTCGACCTCGTTACCGTGGACGTCGGCTGGACCCCCCAGCGGCTGATCATGCCGCACGCGCGATCGCTCCTCAAGCCGGGCGGGATGGCGCTCTCGCTGCTGAAGCCCCACTATGAGGCCACGCCGCATGAACGGGTCCGGGGCAAGGTGCGCGACGAGAACGTGGACGAGGTGGTCGCGCGGACGGTGGAGGAGCTGCGAGCGATGGGCTGCGAGGTCAGCCCGCCGGTGGAGTCCCCCCTCGTCGGCGCCAAGGGCAAGAACCGCGAGTTCCTGGTGCTGATCCGCTCAGGATGAACGGGGAAGAACGGCAAACAGGATGGACAGGATGGACAGGATGATACGGCGGGCAGGATGACGGCGGGGGC
>CAZIWQ010000578.1:0-3558 GCA_964542355.1 uncultured Armatimonadia bacterium | reverse complement strand
AGGAGAACACCTGACCGGCGGCGAACTGGTTCGGGTATCTGTGAGACAACCCGCAGTTGCAGGTTTGACTGTCATCGCCCGACCGCAAAGGAGCGTCGCATTGTGAGCGCAAAGAAGCTCTCCGCCAAGCAGGCCGCCATCGCCAGGACCCCGACGATCGGGGTGTGCGCCACCGGCGATCCGCGTGTCGATCAGGAATCGCGCCAGCGCTGTGTCAACATCATCGAGATGACCGCGAGGATCCTGGCGGGACGGGTGAAGCTGCCCGACGGCTCGCCGGCGAAAGTCGTCTGGTCACCGATCCTCGTCGATGGTGAGAAGGAAGCGGACATGGTGGCCCGCCAGTTCGAGGCGGAGGGGGTCAACATCCTCGTCTGCGTCCCCGACACCTGGGCCTTCCCGCAGCTCGGGCTGATCTCGCTCCTGTCGCAGTTCCCCGCCGACACACCGATCAACATGACCTGCGGCAACAGCGGCCCCAAGCCGGGGGTCGTCTTCGTCCATGCCGCCAGCGGGGCCGTCAGCCAGTACGGCAAGCTGATCCACATCAACGTGGGCACGTGGCCGGACACCGGCCCCAAGCCGGTGATGACCGCGAGTACCGCCGATGCGCTGGTCGACTGGGCGCAGGCCGCGGTGACGCGCGCCGGCCTCAAGGGCCGCCGCGTCGTGGTCTTCGGCCATGACAGCATGGGCATGGAGACTGCGCTGGGGCACATCATCCCGACGCGTAACACCTTCGGCCTGGAGATCACGCGCCTGGACATGAAGCTGCTCGCCGACATGATCAACAAGCAGGCCTACGACGCCGAGGAGCTCAAGGCGCTGCGTGCGTGGGTTGACAAGCTGGTGGGCAAGCGGCTGGAGCTCCGAGACCGGGTCGACGGGGAGAAGTTCAACAAGAGCCTCGCACTCTACCTGGTTGTGCGCGACCTGCTGGCCGACCTCAATGCGGTGGGCGGCGGGTTCATGAACCAGTTGGAGTGGGCCTCCGATCCGCGCGGCATCCCACTCCCGGTCGCCGATGCCATGGAGTCGATCCTCAACTCGACATTCGACCACAACGGCCCCAAGCCACCGGTGTCGTTCGCCACAGAGGCCGACGTCCAGGGCCTGCTGACCATGCTGTTCTTCACCTGGCTCACTGCCGGCAACCCGCCCTTGTTCATGGACTTCCGCAAGGTGTGGGAGCCGTGGGAGATCAATGCCAAGGCCGCGGAGCTGGGGCTCGCGGATGTCGAGCCCGACGCGCTGTGGCGGCGCGAGGGCCTGGTGGACGGCGACAACTCCGGCAGTGCCGCCCTCGACTGGGCCGCCATGCCGGGGGCCTCTGTCGAGGAGATCATGGCCGGCGTCTCGCTCCCCCTGGCCGACGAGTTCTACTTCGCGGGCGGTGGCAACTCCGTGAGCTTCGTTTCTCCCGCGGGGATCGATGGCATCGCGGGGCGCATGGCCTACAGCGCCCTCACCAACGCCTTCTCCCTGGTGTGGGACGAGGCCACGACGGTCTCACTGCCGGACAAGCTGTCGCAGGCCGTGTGTGCGACCTCGACGCCCACCTGGCCCCACACCTTCGTGGTGCCCAAGTACGCCACGATGGGCGAGTACAAGCAGTTCGCCCCGGCCAACCACTTCCACATGACCTGGGGGCTGAAGCCCGCAGTGCTCGAGTACTGGATGGATCTTGCCAACGTGCTGTCGGCGACACCGTGGCAGGCCCGCCCGGCGTACATCGAGGGGGTCGACCGGCCGATGCCGCTGTTGTACGTGATGAACGGCGGCGAGACGGCGACCAAGCTCAAGCTGGCACAGCGGTAGGGCGACCGATGGGCGTTGTGCGGCCCCCGCTTGTGCCGCCCACGTCCCCGCAACGGCCCGGCGCACCGTCCCTCCTCGGCGTGTGCCGGGCCGTTGTACTCGAGCCGCCCGCTCCTATGCCCCGGCCCGGAACATCGTCAGGATCATCTTGAAGCGCTCGGCCGCCCGGACGGCATGGGGGATCCCCGCCGGCATGATCAACATCTCACCGGCGCCGAGCGTGTACGTCTGCTCGGCTACGGTGAACTCGCCCTCGCCCTCGAAGACCTGCACGATCGCGTCGTACGGGGCCGAATGCGTGCTCAGTCGCTGCCCGGCGTCGAGCGCGAAGAGCGTGAGCGTGCCGACCTCGGTGTCGGCCAGCGTGGCGCTGACGATCGCGCCCGGGGAGTAGTCAATGCGCTCGGCGAGGCGGAACGGGCCGCCGCCGCCCTGCTCGCCTGAACTGCAACCACTGCACTTGTCTGACATCGCGATCTCTCCTCCAATGGGCCTCGCCGGGAGGCCGTGTGTAGTCTCACGTCCTGCCGCGGTCAGTGCCCGCAGCCTGCCTGGCAGGGGGTGCCCGCCGACTGCCGGCTGAGCACTGTGCCCTCGATCCCGATCGTGACGACCTCAAGCGGGACGGTCTTGCCACTGGCGGCCAGTGCCTCGCACACGATTGCCGTCAGGCCCCCGCAGCACGGCACCTCCATCCGGGCGACAGTGACGCTGCGGATGTCATTGGCCGCGAGCAGGGCCGTGAGCTTGTCGCGATAGAAGGCGGCGTCATCGAGCTTGGGGCAGGCCTGGAGCACCACCCTGCCGGCCAGCAGGTCGGCATGGAACGCGGCGTAGGCGAAGGGGACGCAGTCGGCACTGAGCAGCAGGTCGGCGCCCTGGAACACGGCGGCCTGCACCGGCACGAGCTTGAGCTGCGTCGGCCAGTTGGACAGGCTTGACGCGGAGGGGGGCGCTGTGGGATCGGTCGCCGGCGGCTGCAGGATCCTCTGGCGCGCCGAGGGGCAGCCACTCAGTGCCGGGGTCCCCCCGCCGGCGACAGCCGTGCCCGGCGCCTGTGCGGAGGGGCACGCCGGCACCGGCGGAACGGGTGCCGCCGACGCAGCGTGCGCGGCCACCAGCGCTGCGTCGAATGGCGCGGCCTCCCGCACCTCGATCCGGATTGCGTCGTGCGGGCACTCGCCAATACAGGCACCGAGGCCGTCGCAGTAGTCATCCCGCACAAGCTGGGCCTTGCCGTCCACGAGCTGCAGGGCGCCCTCGTGGCAGGCACTCACGCACAGCCCGCAGCCGGTGCACTTGTCGCGGTCGATATGAACGATACTACGGGGTGTCATCGTTGCCATCGTCGCGCTCACCTCACCTGGGGTCCGTCGTCGCTCAACTGGGCCCATTGTAGGTGAGAAGCCCGGCGGCGTCTTTGACTTGAGTCAAGGCGCACGGCGTTGCGGGGCCCCCAGGAGGACGGCGAACGACGGGGAAGTTGTCCACGGAAGACACGGAAACAGAAACGGCGAACGGCAAGGGGGGAGACGGAGGAGGAACGGCTTGGGGCGACTGTCCCGACCAGGTGCGTTCGCCGCGCCGTCAGCCGTTTCTCCAACTTCCCCCTTGCCGTTGTCGTGGTCGTTTCCGTGCGTTCCGTGGACCTCAGGGCCGTTCGCCGTGCTGGAAGAGCGGCCGAAAAGTCGTTCTGAGGCCGCGAAGCCACCCCGGAATGGCTCTGGAGGGCACTCAGCC
>CAZIWQ010000577.1:0-5080 GCA_964542355.1 uncultured Armatimonadia bacterium | reverse complement strand
GTGATCCTTCGTCGCTGCGGCTTCTCCGAAGCCGCAGGCGCTCCTCAGGATGACAGTGACCTGCAGGCGCGGTTCGCGCGGGCACCGGCAGGGCGGCCAAAACACAGCGCCGTCGAGACGCTCGACCTACGCGGCGACCGTCCCGCTCGGCGGGATCCGGCCCCTCCGGTCGCATGCCACGGTCAATGGCAACGCGTACGGTTGTGCTGCTAGTCACCCTCGTTGCGGTCGCGGAGGTACTCCTCGATGAACTGGACATCCGTGGGCTTGTCGATGTCCAGCGCCATCGCCGGGTGATCCACGATGATGCCCTTGCACTGGCGGGCCCCCACGATGCACTCCATCCGCCGGGCAATCTCCTCCATGTCATAGCGCAGGAACGGGACGTACCAACTGAGGCCGAAGCGGAGCAGGAACCCGATGCCGATCGTCCGGGCGGCAGTCCACTGACTCCGTCGCCGGGCGACGAACTCCTCGATGAACTCGAGGTTCTCGGTGATGACCCGAGGCTCGAACAGGAGGTTACAGGTGTGGGTGATCCAGCCCTCGCGCAGGGGCAGGAACACCCAGGTGCGCTCCGCGAAGAGCTGCTGGGTCGGCTCGCGTCGTGTCACCGGGTAGCAGACGTCCGCGTCCGGAGGACATGCCTGCAGGAAGCTCAGCAATGCCTCTTTCGTGAGTAGTGGCGTGTCGGAGACGGCCAGGAGGATCCTATGCTCGTCCCCGAGGGCCTCGATGGCTCGCACCAGGTTCGCGGTGATGTGCGCGCCCTGCTCGATCACCGCATCGACGCGCGCGGCGACGGGGTGGTCGCGGTACGCCTCCGCGGGCCCCACGATGACGAGCCGGGAGAGGTTGGGGAGGGCGCGCATGGCATCGACCACGTACTCGATGCTGGCCCGGCCCAGGATCGGGATCAGGCCCTTGGTGTCGGTGCCGACGGCGCGGGCGAAGTCGGCGTCGATGGTGCCGCCGGCGATGATGACACCATTGATCGGGGCCTCCAGCGGCCCGCCCCCCCCTGTCGATGGGGCACTGCGCGGGGTCGGGGGGGAGGCGCTGGCGCTGCTGTACACGTCCCGGGCTGCGCCGGCGGCTTTGCGTGGCACCTCGGCGAACACGTCGTCATCGCGCGGTGATGCCCCACGCAGGAAGATGCGCTCGTAGGCGACCGCGAAGTGTCCCCCGAACAGCATCACCTCGGCTCCCAGGAATGCCCACAGCGAGAACACGACCACCCCCGCCAGCCCACCATAGAACTGGTCATACTGGTGCGAGCGAGTGATCATGTAGGTGAAGATCGGCGAGGCGGCATGCCACGACACGGCGGCGGCGATGGCCCCCACCAGGGCCACGCGCGTCGGAACGCGCTGGACCGGCATGAACTTGTAGAGCAGGGTGAAGGCCACCAGCGAGAGCAGGAACTCGTAGGCCAGGATGAAGCGGGGTCGCGCCTGCGCCAGGATGTGGCTGTCCAGCTCCGGGTAGTGAGCCAGCCACGCGCGCGCGGCGGCAAAGAAGGTATTGATCAGCACGAGGCTGGCCAGCAGCAGGCCCGCCACCAACATCATCAGCACCGCGACCGCCTTGCGGGTCAGGAACCCGCGCAACAGTCGCCCCGGCCAGATAGCTGTCAGGCTGCGCTCGACAGTCTCGAACAGGCGGATGCCGGCCCAGATGAGGGCCACCAGGCTGGCGATACTCGCGACAGAGGCGTCCGGATTGCGCAGCAGGCCGTCCACCTGCGGCATGATCTGCTGCGCCGCATCCACCCCTAGCTCACCCACCGCCTCCTGGATGCTACGGTAGGCGTTGCTGCCCGGCCCGAGCAGGAGGCGGAGCGCACCGACGAACAGGATCCCCAGCGGCCCCAGGCAGATCACCGAGTAGAACGCGATGGCCGCGGCCATGATGAAGGCGCCGCTGAACCCGAACCGCAAGTAGGAGGTGCGCAGGACCCGCCACCACATCACCACGATGTGCCACGCGCCGAACGCCACTCCCTTCGCATCGTCGGCCAGGTGCATGCGCCATCATTTCGCACCCCGGCCGGCCTTTCCTCCCTCACCCCGCCGACGGCGTAGGTCGAGCGTCTCGCTCGACATGTCCCGCCGACCGCGTAGGTCGAGCGTCTAGCTCGACATGTCCCGCCGACCGCGTAGGTCGAGCGTCTCGCTCGACACGTCCAGCCGACCGCGTAGGTCGAGCGTCTCGACGCCGCTGTTTTATGCGCCGTTCCGCTTGCCTGTCATCCTGAGCCAGGACCGCGTAGCGGTCCGCCAGCGAAGGATCAGCATCAGGCGAAGGCGCTTATTGGCGCAATGTGATCCTTCGTCGCTGCGGCTTCTCCGAAGCCGCAAGCGCTCCTCAGGATGACAGTGACCTGCAGGCGCGATTCGCGCGGGCACCGGCAGGGCGGCCAAAACACAGCGCCGTCGTCTCGCTCGACATGTCCCGCCGACTGGGGATGTGGCCTCTTCGGCCGCTCCGCTAGCCAGTCGCCAGCGCGGCGTCGATGATCCCGAAGATGTCATAGCGGGGCGCATAGCCAAGCACCTGGCGCGCCTTCGCCACGCTGATCTCGAAGGAGTGGTACCCGGCGGCCGTGATCGTGGTCGTCGCAAGGCCCGTCTTGTCCGCCAGGTAGTTGGCGGCCTCGTCGTAGCGGAACGCGCGGGGAGCGGCGATGTGGAACGTCTCGCCCACCGCGGCAGGTGCGCCGACGGCGAGGTCGAACCCGTGCACCACATCGTTGAGATGCACGATGTGGCGCGTGTATGGCACCCCGTCCTGGTTCACCAGGATCGGCACGCGGTTCTCGCCGCGGGCGAGCAGGGCACGGTGCTCGTCGGTGAGGTAGTCGTCCCAGCCGTGCCCCTTCTCGGCCGGGTTGAGGTTGCACAGCGACAGGTGGTTGAGGATGTCCGTTCCCTGGAAGATCCACGACATTCGCAGGATCGTGGTCGGCAGGCCATACTGGATCCCGTACTGCCCCACGATGACCTCCTCGAGCACCTTGCTGAAGGCATAGTAGCCGGGGTAGGCCATCAGCGGGTGTGTCTCATCGATCGGCTTGTCATGGGGGTAGAACCAGATGCCGACCTCGGCGTCGCCGCCCGCGAGTACGATCTGCTTGATCTGGGGGCGGGTCCGGCACTCATCGAGGATGTGGAAGGTGCCGCGGACGCTCACATCAAAGAACGTGTCCGGGTCCTCCTTGGTGGTGGCCAGGCACAGCACACCCTCCGACTCGCCCAGGACGTGCGCGACGTCGCTGCGCGCGCGGACATCACCCCGGATTTCCGTGAGCCGGGGGTGCTCGATCCCCAGTGGGGTGGAGTGGATCATCGCCCGCACCGCCATTCCCTTGGCGAGGAAGTGCGGGATGAGGGCGCGCCCGAGCTTGCCGCTGCCGCCGAACACGGTCAGAGTGGTGATGCCGAGATCGTTCATGGTGGTTCCCCCAGTTCAGCCCCGGGTCACCGGGGACCGGCTGTTTTGGGTGATTTCCCCCGTGGCGAGGCGATCCCTTCCGCCTCGACGCTGCGTCGCTTCGTGTCAGCGGCGGCACAGCTCATTCCGGGCGCGCTCATAGATCACAGTCAGCTCGGCCAGGGTCTCCTGCGGCGGCTCGTAGTCGTACGTCGCGACCAGGGCGCGGGCCTGATCCGCGGCGGCGTGGGCCACATCGGGCATGTGAACGGTCACCCACTGGCTGCGGTCGAGCCGCTGCAGGACGCGTGGCATGAAGTACTGGGCGCGCATGTTGCGCACGGTCGTCTCGTTCTCGGCAAACAGGAGCTCGGCGGCGACGGCCTCCTCCACCACCGCGGGCAGCCGGTCGAGTGCGAGGTCGGGCGCACTGACGGCACCGCGACCGATGCGTGCTGCGTGGCCGATGATGTCGAGGTCGAGGATCATCTGGGCCGGGCTCCACACCTCGTCCACCCCCAGCCCCCCGAGACCGGTGAAGCTGTCATAGCCTCCCAGCACCCCGGAGAGCGCGCTCATCGCGCGCTCCGCCTGGGCCTGCGGCCCCGGGAGCGACGCCGACGTGTGCAGCAGCTTGGTGTTCCAGCGGGTGCCGTAGGAGGCGAGCACATCCCGGTGCATCAGGTCCAGCAGGTCCCACTCCGGGGTTCCGACGGTGAGGGCGCCGGTGCGCATGTCCCCCGGTTCGGGGTGGGGGAAGATGCTGACGGGCACCGCGGGCAGGAGCGCATGGATGATCGCGGCGCCCCCCAGCGTCTCGGCGAGGGCGAACGTCATCACCGCGATCGGGTCGCACGGGCCGCTGATCCCCATCACGGGCATCGACCCGACCATCGCCGAGGTCACTTCCGTGCGGAAATGCCACAGGATGTCGACGTTGGGCCCGCCGAAAACCAACGGGTTCGGGAGCCACACCGCAGCTCCCATCGCCCGACCGTAGACCCGGTTCATGTCGCGGATGATCCCGGCCGTCGCGATGTCGGAGACGAGCGGGGTCGTGCCGCCCGACCGCGCATACCGTGCCCCGATCATGAACTGCTCGATGGGCAGCAGCTCGGGCGGAACGTCCTGCGGGACCCCGGGCACGCCGCTACGCATCCCGCGCGGGCCCAGCACCTCGATCAGCTTGGTGCCCGCGATCACGTCCTCGCGCGTCATGGGGCGGACACGGTGCCCGTCCTCACTCACCGTCCACGACGAGTAGTCGGCGACGCCGTAGGTGAGGGTGACACCGGCGGCGTCGCCGCCTCCGGCCGTGTCGCGCGCCACGCCGCCACGCAGTCGGGGTCGATGCACACACGACCGTCGCGGGCGCGGAAGCCGGGGCGCCGCAGGAGCTCGGCGCGGATCTCCTCGTGGCGGACGGCCATGCCGGTCGTGCTGAGTACCTCAACGGCGGCCGCGTGCATCTCGGCCACCGTCTGTGGCTCGACGACAGGCCCCAGTGTCTGCTCGCGGATGGTGATGGTAAGTCCCTCCCTGGATGGAATTGGTACAACCGTGCTTCGCCCGCGCGTCGCTCGGAGGGGGCACGAGGGACCAGAGCGGGCCCCAGCCGCGTAGGCCGACCGTCGCGGTCGGCAGGGAA
>CAZIWQ010000576.1:1304-5084 GCA_964542355.1 uncultured Armatimonadia bacterium | reverse complement strand
CTACGCCTCGGGGGCCGGCCGGATGTGGCCTTTTCGGCCGGACCCCTAGGAGGCCCACCTATGCCCGTGCGTGGTGGCTTTGCTTTGTCGCTGGTTGCCGTGCTCTGCCTCGCTTTCATCGCGGCCCCACCGGCCGCCGCCCTCCTGACGGAGGCGGAGTGTGTCCGACAGCTCATCGCCGCCGGAGGCGCCGGCGAGACCGGTGAACCACTCTTTGCCGAGAGCTTCGCCGGCGGCGCCCTGTCCCGGTGGCGCGCCGATGCGGGCTGGTCGGTGATTGCCCGCGACGACGGCCCCGGCAACTGCGCGCGCGTTGTCGCCTCGGAGAAGGACCACGAAGACCTGATCCTCAAGCAGCACATCCCGGTTACCCCGGGGCACCCCATCGCCGTGTTCTGGCAGGCTCGCACCGTCAGCGGGCAGGAAGCGCTCTACCTGCGGGTGGACTACTTCGATGCGGAGGCCAAGACCGGCACCCCGTATGCCCGCCAGCAGCAGGGAGCCCAGGGCGCGCAGTGGACGCAGAACGCCCTCCTGATCTCCGAGTGGTTCCCGCCCTACACCCGGGCGATCACGCTCCACTTCCACCATTCACCCAAAGCCGCCACGACGACGCTGCTCGGCGACGTGCGGGTGGTTGACCTGTCGCGGCCGGTGGCCGAGCGCCGCGCGGGTGAGATTGCCGCCACGGCGGGGACGGGCACGCAGCTCCTGCGGGATGCCGCCGCCCTCCCCGCCTCACCGGCCAATGACTACTGGAAGCGGCTGGTCGCCGACCGGGTGCCGGCGTTGGTCGCGCAGTTCACGCCGGCCGCCGGCACTGCGCCGCTGACCCCGGAGCGCATGGCGGCCCGCGACCTGGCGGCGACAAGCATCCAGCGCCTGAGCGATGTCGTCGCCGGCCTGCGCGAGGGGAAGCCGACCGCCGAGCGGCTCGCGGTCTACACCACTCGGCCGGTGAGCTCGGAGATGATCCTCCCCCACACCGCGCGGCTGGCAGGTCATCTCGGCGGCCCGGTGGACCTCGGCGCATGTCGCGGCGAGTACGAGCCGGCCAGCATCGTCGTGTGGGCGCCGGAAGCCATCCCCCAGCTCACGGTCTCTGCGACGGACCTCACCGGCCCCGACGGGGCCATCCCGGCCTCTGCCGTCGACATCAAGTGGGTCAAGTGCTGGTTCCAGGGCGGAAACGCCCCCTATGGCATCGGCATCGAGCGCACGCGCAAGGCGCTCATCCCCGAGCTGCTGCTCAATGATGACACGCTGGTCCGTGTCGACCTCCAGGCCCGCCACAACGAGCTGAGGCTCTCGTTTCCGGCGGGAGCGCGCTATGTGGGCATCGATGACCCGACGGAGGTGCGCTGGGGCCTGCGCGAGGCGGTGCAGGAGTACCCGGTGCAGGACAGCCCGCACCTGGTGCCACTCGACCTGCCGGCCGAGTTCAACAAGCAGGTGTGGGTCACTGTCCACGTCCCGGCACAGGCGCGGCCCGGACGCTACGCCGGCCACCTGCGACTGGCCAGCGGAGGGCGTGACCTGGGCACCGTCGAGCTCATCGTGCGCGTGTTGCCGTTCGACCTCGCAGCACCGAAGACCCACTATGACCTCAGCCAGGACTACACCGGCAGTCTCTACTACTGGGGTGAGCTGGACGCCGCGGGCGAGGGCACGATTGGCTACAAGTACAAGCGTGAGCCGCAGCTTTGTGCGGAGCTCGCGTACATGTTCGAGCACGGCATCGTTGCCCCGGCGATGATCTGGAGCCCGACGTGGGTGTATGGCAAGCCGGACTTCTTCCGCCGCCACCTCGAGCTCATGCGGGCGCAGGGGATGGCGGGCCGGCCGCTGTACATGGCCGACTCCGGCCTGATCGGTAGTCCGACCTCCCCCGAGGCGTTGGCACAGCTCAAGCGCAATGTCGAGCAGACGATCCGCATCGCGCGCGAAGCCGGCTTCACCGACGTGTACTTCTATGGGATCGACGAGGCGCAGGGGGATGTCCTGAACTCGCAGCGCAAGGCGTGGGAGGCCGTGCACGCGGCCGGCGGGAAAGTGCTCGTGTCGGGCTACCAGGGGCACCTGGCGGCCGTGGGCGACATCCTGGACCTGCTCAACTGGGCCGGCCGCTCCGACCTCGCCCAACCCGCCCAGTGGCACCAGCGCGGGCACAAGATCTGGAACTACGCCAACCCCCAGACACCCGTCGAGGACCCGCTCGTGTACCGCCGCAACTATGGCCTGCTGCTGTGGGGGCTCGACTTCGACGGGGCGTGCACCTACTGCTTCATGGATTCCGAGGGCCGGCCGTGGAATGACTTCGACGGGCATGCCTACCGCGACCACATCGTCGCCTACCCGACGGTCGACGGGGTCGTCGCGACGCTCGCGTTGCAGGGCTTCCGTGAGGGGATCGATGACGTGCGGTATGCGACGACCCTCCGCCTGGCCATCGACCGGGCGCTCAAGGGCGATGACGCGGGTGCCCGCCGGCGGGCGACGGAGGCCCGCGCGTGGCTTGACGGGCTGCGCTCGCGGGCACAGGACATGGACCTCGATGAAGTCCGGGAGCGGCTGGTGCAGGAGCTGGTGCGGCTGCAGGGCGGGTAGCCGCTCGCCTCGCGGCGGAGCCACCTAGAAGAGCGGCCGAAAAGCCGTTCTGAGGCCGCGACGGTACGCTCAGATGCCCGCAGAGGCCACTCACAGCCGTTTCACCGCTAGAGACCCGGCCGGAAGTGGGCTTTCCGGCCGGGTCTCTAGGCCGGTGGCGATGCCAGGCTCCGGGTTACTCCTGTGTGGCCGCACGTGGCGGCGCGCACGGCTCCCCCTTGTCCAGGGTGACGACCTGGGTGTGCGTCTGCGTCGGTGTCTGTGTGGGAGCCTGCAGGAGGGTGGTGTCCTCGTCGGCATCCATGTCGACATAGTACCGGTCGCGGTCCGACAGCCGCAGCTCCACCCGTCCATCCATGTAGACCGAGAACTTCTGCGCCCGCCACTGTCCGCCATCTTCCTGCCAACTGACCTTGAGAGCGATGGTTGAGGATCCATCGTTGCTGAACACCAGGGCTGCCGGCCCGTTGCCGATGACCTCGTCCTGCGAGCCGCAGCCACAGAGCAGCACGACAACTGCGGCCCCGAGCAGCAAGCCCCATCCCCTGCTCACCACTGACAGTCGGCCCCCTTGTCCCGCCATGGCTGTGAGTGTGGCCCCCGTCCGGTCAGAGTGCATGGTCGCTCGCCCCTTCCGAGTTCTGGGGACACCATGCTCAATTCCCGGGAGTTCGCCGGCCCCAGACCCACAGAGCGATGAATAGAGTGTGGTGTCGCCAGAATGACCTGAGGTGACAGCCCCAGTATACCCGATCGCGGCCTTGATTACTACTGGCTATAGTAGGAATATCTGCGGGGCACGTTCGTTCCCCTGACGGAACTGGGAGGCGCCGACCGAGGTCCGCTCAGCGCCGGGGGCGGGCCTGCCGTCGTCCGAAGGACGAATGGTCCCGCAGGGCGGGACCTCCCACCCCCCGGCGTCTGCCGGGGGGCAGGGCGGCCCTACGGATCTCCTCCCTCCTCTTCGCTCTGCAGCCGCCCCGCCGGAACGGCGGGGCGGATGCAGAGAGAGGAGGGCATGGCGCCTGCCGTGTGCTCCGCCGCCGGGCAAGCCCGGCGGCGGAGCACAGGACAAGAAGGGGGAGGGGGCACCGGATTCCCCGGCACACGCCGGGGGCTGGTCCCGCAAGGCAGACATTTCCTCGGGCCTATAGATTTGGCGCCTGTGTCTTG
>CAZIWQ010000576.1:1072-1283 GCA_964542355.1 uncultured Armatimonadia bacterium | reverse complement strand
CAGCATCTGCAACGACGGGAATGGCAGGCAAAGCCTGCCCCACACGACGACGGCGGGGAGAAGACTCCCCGCCGTCGGTGTCGTGTGCCGTTCCCACACCCCACGTCCCTCACCCCACGCCCCTGCCGTTACGGCTGCACCGTCGTCCCCGACGTCACTGTCGCCCAGGTGCCCGGCGTCCCCGCCGTGTAGCCACCCGGGGTGTGCGTGA
>CAZIWQ010000576.1:0-1062 GCA_964542355.1 uncultured Armatimonadia bacterium | reverse complement strand
GCCGGGGTGCACCAGTTGCATGTCTTCGCAACCCCCGCAATCGTCCCCGTCTGATACACCCGGTACAGATTGCCGCCGCTGAGGTACCAGCGCACTCGCAGGGAGTTGGCTCTGGTGCAGTTCACGATGCTGGCGGTCTGGTCACCGGACGCGCCCGTCAGCCGGACCGTCACATCGCGCCCGGTGATCGTGTAGGTGGTGGTGCCCGCCGCCACCGCAATCCCGGTCTGCGGGTCGGCCGCATCTGCGCACAGGTAGAAGGCCCGGGTGTCCCGATCCCACGCCAACACACAGCCCGCCGTGCCGCTCGTGAGGCTCAAGAGCGCGGTGCTGCTGGTCACGCCACCGAGGCTGCAGGTAATCTGCAGACCCCGATCGGTGTCGGAGAGGGCCGAGTGGTAGCTGTTGGCGGCGTCGAACGCGCCGCTGTGAGTCCCCCCGCCGACCACAACTACCGTCCACGCGTCGGCGGGCAGCAGCGGCTGCCAGGTGTTGCCGGCGGCATCCGTCGCGGTGACAGTGTAGGCCTGAACCTCGCCGGCACGCACCTGGGCGCTGGCGGGCGCGAGCACGAGGCTTGCCGCCGCCCCATGGGTCACCGTCAGCACCGCAG
The DNA here is from genome assembly GCA_964542355.1 of uncultured Armatimonadia bacterium. Taxonomy (GTDB): domain Bacteria; phylum Armatimonadota; class Zipacnadia; order Zipacnadales; family JABUFB01; genus CAZIWQ01. The sequence continues at coordinate 449 of CAZIWQ010000576.1, read as the reverse complement.
TGTCACTGAGCGTGTTGTAGACCGCGGCGACGACCCACGTGCCGGCTCGCGCGCTGGTGTAGCTGCTACCGCTCCACGTGCCTCCGGCCGCCAGCGGGACGTACAGCCGGCACGCCCCGGTGATGTCGTTCCCGTACTCGTCCACCACGGTGTAGGTCTGACCCTGGCTGGCGGCGAGCGTCACCGGATCCTCGACGATGGTGATGGCGGTGGGGAAGACCTGGGTCAGTTGCAGTGTGCCGGTCCCCGTGCAGTCGAGGTAGGTGGCATCGCCGGCGAAGCCGGCCCCGATCTCCCGCGTGACCAGGCCCGGCGTGATGGTGTAGGGGAGCGTGGCCAGACCGTTGGCGTCGGTGACGGCGGTGCCCACCGGGGTCCCGGCGATGGCGAACGCCACCGTCTGCCCGGGCAGACCGGCGCCGCCCGACTCGAGCGTCGCCGTGAGACTG
>CAZIWQ010000575.1:0-5086 GCA_964542355.1 uncultured Armatimonadia bacterium | reverse complement strand
GGCTCCGCGGCCTCAGAACGGCTTTTCGGCCGCTCTTCCAGGCGCTCGCACTTCGAGCACCAGCCGCCCCGCCTCCGGTCTTGCCGTGATGAGCGGGTAGCTCATTGGCAACGGGTCCTTGAGCCGCAGGAGCCCCAGGCCCACCACCTTCTCATCATGGTAGCCGTCCGGTTCCAGCGAGACGATCGCTCCCTGGTTCACTGTGAGGGTCGTCCCATCCTCCCAGCGCAGGGCATTGCCTTCACGCACCGGAGTCCCGTAGCACCACCATGCCTGCGCCATGTCCGTGGAACGGGCGAGGGTGAAGAGGCCGGGGCGGCGCAGGAGCAGCGTCTGGCTCGCGAACCCGGAGTCCGCCGCGCCCCGGCAGCGCAGCCGCGCCCGCTTGCCGTCGTCGTCGAGGCTCACCCCGCTCACGGCGGCCGGGGGGTGGTACGGGTCGTAGTGGTCGACATAGACCGGTCGCCCGCCGGCATGGATCACGACCGCCTTCCGGCGCATGCCCACCACGATGCCCCCCGGCTCATACGAGGCCCGCAGATACGCCTCATTGACCGAGGGGAAGCTGAAGGACAGGGGGGCTGCGGCGTCGACCTGCGCGGGAATCGTGGGGTCGCACCAGGCGTACGCGTACCCGCCCCAGTCAAACAGCAGCCACTCGCCGTGGTCGGTGATGTAACGGCTCTGCTGGATCGCGCCGGCAGTGCGGTCCCACAGCGCCAGGTGCTGACAGAGCGAGTTGCGGTAGAACCGCGCCAGGCCGAGCAGCACCGGCGAGTAGTAGTTGATCTGCCCGTAGGAGGGCTCATGCACTACCGTCTCGTGGTCCTGGTCGTGGCCACCGGTCTTGACGGCGGCGATGCTCGCCAGCGCCAGTCGGGCGTTCATCGGCTCGGCGAAGGGCGCGAACAGGTCCTCCCCGGTAACCCGTCGCAGCGCGTCCATGAAGGCGAGACGGTACTGCATCGTCGAGGCCCAGAAGGTCGCGCCCTCGGTCTGCGCGCCATCCGGCGCGTTCCCCGTCGGCAGCAGATGGTCGCGGAACTTGGTCACCGTCGACTCCAGCCACTGCTGGGCGGGGGTGTACTCCCCGAGCAGCGCCAGCGCCGCCACACCGAAGGAGGCCCACTCGACGATGGCATGGTGGGCATGGAAGCCGGGACCCGCGATCGAGGGCGTCATGAAGTAGCCAGCATAGTACGCCTGACCGATGCCGGTGATGGCGGAGCGCAGCTCTTCGCGCTCAGCCGCACTCAGGCGGTCGTGGAGCAGGTCATAGCTGACCGCCAGCCCCTTGAGCAGGCGGGTGACCGCATAGGCCTTGCTGCCATCGGGCCGGCCCTCGGCCTCCTTGCGCCAGACGCGGCAACAGGCCAGCGCCCACTCCACCGCCGCCTTCCCGTGCCGCTCATCGCGTCCATAGCAATAGGCGAAGGCGAGGTGCTCCATCACCGCCATGTCGTGCATCATCGCGTAGAAGCGGTCGTAGAGGTTGGCGTAGATCGGGTCGGGGGCGACGGGTGCGATCCACTGCCGGCGCAGGGGACGGTTCAGGCACCAGTCTGCCGACTCCATCATGTTGCGCCAGACCACGGCGCGGAACCCCTGCCCGTGGGAGGCCTGGAGTGCCCTCAGCTCGGCAGTGGTGAAGTACAGCCGGGGGTGGCCCGCTACACGCAGCGTGAGGTCACCGGCAGACGCAACAGTCGCCGCCATTGCGATCAGCACTCCCACGGATAGAGCATGCCGCGCTGTTCCCATCGCTGGTCTTCCCGGCCGGGTCGCTAGCGCAGCCGTGACAGCAGCCAGACCCGCTTCCAGATGCCGCCCGCGCCGCTGCGGTCCTCGACCCGTACGCTGATCCGCTGCATGCCCTGCCCCGGGATGAGGTACGGATCGATGCGGATCTCGAACGGCGCGCTCCAGTCGTCGGGCTTCTCGAACAGATGCTGCCCGGCGAGCTTACCGTTCACGTAGACCCAGCAAGACTCGTCGACGGCGCCGAAGTGCAGGTAGAGGTCCCGCCCCGCGAGCTCCGGGGGAATGGACTGCCGAGTCGCGTACCAGCCGATGCCGTCGTAGTTCTTCAGCCGCGCGCGGAGCTCCTGCGAGGGGTATGCCTCAGCCTCATAGGGGTTCTCCCAGTGGAAGTCGGTGCGCATCAACTCCCAGTCACCCATCTGCTCCGGCCCCAGGTCGAACCACTTCTGCGCCAGTCCGACATCGTCCGGATCGAGCTTGAAGCGCCACGCCAGTGCGGTCTGGACCCACGGGAGGGGGTACCCCTTGAGCCGCGCGGCCGTCTTGAGGCCCGTGATATCCCCGAAATAGGTCTCGGTGGACAGCAGGCTTAGCCACTCCATCGGCAGGTCGTTTCGGTGTTGGGTGCGGAAGTCGAGCAGCGCCTTGGAGTGCGTGAAGCGATCCAGCCCCTTGCCCGTAATCGCAGCGAAAGTCAGGCGGGAGTGCCGGTTGGCCAGGATGAGCTGGTCGAGCTGCTGCCGTGGGACCGGTGCGAGCTCTCGCGCCGCGGCCTCCTGCAGAATCGCGTCCGTCCGGTCGAAGTCCTCCGTGCGGTAGTAGTCGCCCAGGGACCACATCACAGCTCGCGCGAAGTTGTGGTACTTGCCCTTCACGATGAGAGAACCCAGATTCGGCAACAAGCGCTTGTTCCACAGCTCCTCGCGCCAGTAGCGGTAGTAGCGCTTGACGTCCGGCGCGGCCGCTCCGTATCCCGCGCAGTAGTGGTCCTCCCAGAACTCGAATGGCTTCGCGCAGTCGGACATGGCCCGGGCGAGGATGTAGTCCGCCATGCCGCACACCGGCCACATGCCCGTCAGGGAGTCGTAGTCTGCGGTGATGGCCCCGTGCTTGACGGCCAGTTGCACGACCTCGAACATCTGCCGCTCCGCGCCGAGCGGCAGGGCAGTACTGTGGTAGGACAGCGGGAGGTTCGGCCGGGTGAAGGTGGCCTTCGCACCCGCGGCCTCCCAGCCGGAGTAGAGCTGCTCCAGCTCCGGCAGGTCCACCGTAGTGGGCACGATTCCGACGACCACGTTCGGCTCGAGCCGCTCGCGGCGCGGCGGCTGCTCGGTCTCGTTGTAGGCGTACATCGCCGCGCCGGCCTCCGGGTTGTGCTTCCGCGCCAGGCGCGCGACGGCGTTGGTGAGGTACACATACCGGTCGGTCAGGTGCGCGCCGAACTGCTCGCCCTCACGCGGCGCGTCGAGCTTCTGGCAGGCCTCGCAGCGGCAGTACCCCCAGTTCAGGTCGTTCTCGCACACATTCACCCACTTGCTGCGCATCCCCGCGGCGACCCAGTTAGCGACGATCTGCGCGGCGACGGCGGGGTTGCTGACGCACAGCTTCACGGTCTGTCGCTCCGAAACAGTGAACGGGGGCGGCTCGCTCTGCGGCTCACGGAGTCGTTCGGGCTCACGCTTGCCCCAGCGGTTCACAGCCAGGTACTCCGGGTGCGTCGTGCTGTACTTGTCCCACCAGTCGGTGAAGGCGTGGCCGTAGCTGAGGGTGGAGTGGCTGCCCATCCGCATGCGCGACTGCCACAGCCGCACCCCGGCTGCGTACCGATCGTGTTCCTGGGGAGTGCGCGCAAAGCTCCAGAACTCGTCGCTCGCGTCAACACGCTGCGGGGGCTTCCCGACCCGCACATTCGCGCGGATCGATCTCGCCTCCAGCGTGGGCGCCCACCTGGTAGCGCCGACGGTCAACTCGAGTGGCGTTCTCCGTTCATAGGAGATCCCACGGTCCTCCGGCGCCAGCCACCGGACGCCCAACTGGTCTTCGAGAAAGGCATAGACGGCGAACTGGGAGCCACAGCGGCCCGCGTCGTCGCCCCACAGGTACGTTGCGCGAGGCGTGACCGCCCACCGTGCCTCCTCCGGCGCTAGCGGCCTGGCGTCGTCCGGCGCGGGAGTCCCCACGCAGAAGCGATAGCCATCTCCTTCGTCCGCGGCCGCGATCACGGGCACTTCGGTTCCGGTGACCAGCCGTAGGTGTTTCTGCAACTCCTCCGCGGCCGCCGTCTTCACCTTGTCGGCCGCCTGAGGCAGCACGATGCGGCACTCCTCCGGCTTGACGACGATGGTCTGCGCCGTACAGGCCAGGCACCACCCACCAAGCAGCACGGCGATGGCCGGCAGGCTGCAGGCCCCGATCGACTCGACTGACGCAAACCGAACTTGCATCAACGCCAACTCCTCAGTTCCTGCGAATGGCCGAGCACACGGCTCGCGCCGGTCCGCTGCTGTCACTGTTCTGCCTGTCCGCCGCCGGCGGAATGGCGCAGGGCCCCGGGCGCAAACGCGCGCGGGTAGCGGACCTCCAGCACGCACTTGCGCACTTCCAGCTTCCCGGCAAACCCCGGGCTCTCGCTGCGTCGCCGCAGGCGCAGCATGTTCTCGCCCTCGCGCACGGCCCGGGGGGGCACGTCGAGCTGGACGATATCGTTCCAGCACCCGTGGTCATAGTGATTGTACTGGTAGCCATTCCAGGCCAGCGGGACGGCGTTCAGGGCCACTTCGACGTCCTCGAGCCGGTTGAGCCCCTTCAGCTCGAGGGTGAGTGTGACTCGGGCCTGCGCAAAGCGCGGTGCCGCGACCGTCTCAGCCAGGCGGAGGGGGAAGCTGCCCTCAACCTGGCCCGAGGCCAGGGCGAAGCGGCTCTCCCAGCCCGAGGGTCCGTGGATCTGGGCATCCCACGGCCACATCGCCCAGACATACTGCTTGTCGCCGCCGGCCACCCGCTCGGGCGCGACCAGCTCACCCAGGATCTCGCGGTCCCACGGGCCGTCGGCGCAAGTGAAGTTGAACAGGCTCAGCCCGTCGGCGCCGCTCGCGTAGTGTGTCGCCGCCACGGCGCGCAAGTACTCCGGCGTCGGCGGACCGAAGCCATCCCCCACGCCGTCTCCCGGCCGCAGCCCCTGGCCGCCGCCACCACTGCTCACGACCCAGTGTAGTTGCCCCTCCACGCCGGGGAAGACCCGGGCGCCGCCGGCATGCGCGCGAGGCACCCACCAGTCGCACGGTGCGTCGGGGGTGTGGTCGCCGACACCGCCGAGGGTCACCTG
>CAZIWQ010000574.1:0-5091 GCA_964542355.1 uncultured Armatimonadia bacterium | reverse complement strand
CAGGCTCTCACGCCCGTGGTCCCGCCCTGCGGGATCGCCCCGTTGGGGCTCAACGGCACGCCGCTTCGCGGCGGGTTGCTCGTTTCTGAAGGCGCGCCCGACAGGAGTGTCGGGCGTACCGACCTGCACCGTCGACCGCTCGCGGGGCCTCGTCGGGGGCACACACCGCGCCTGACACCCCGCGACCAGCCCGTAGCCGGAACACGCGAGCGGGCCCCCAGCAGTCCATCGGCGGAAACGGGTACTCCCGCACCCCGTCCCGCCAGCCCAGTGCACCTCAGCGTATCGCCACCTTCACCCGGTAGAGCGTCTTGTCACGGGTTGCCAGGAACTCCAGGCCCCCGTCCGGCTGCCACTGCACCTTGCGGTTGCCGAGGATCGCGTCGTAGGCGGAGCTCTCCTGCCCGTCAAGCACGAGCAGTGTCTTGCGGCCGCGCTCGGCGGCATAGGCGAAGTGCCTGGCATCCGGACTGAACCCATCCTGCACAGCCATGATGCCCTCTCCGAAGATGTCCTCATACGCGGGCCCCGGCGTGCCATTGAGGACGATCATCTTCCGATCGCCCTGCTTTGCCATGTAGACCCAACTGTCGCCAACAGGGGCGCAGCCCGGCCCGTGGGCGATGTCGTCGTAGAGCGGCCCTTCCTGCCCGCCCATCACGACGAGCCACTGGTTCCCTTTGCGTGCCTTGTAGCAGGCGCGCTTCCCGTCAGCACTGAAGCCGGGGTTCTCGACCGCGTCGTACCACGGGCCGCGCTGCCCACCGATCACGAAGGCCCACTGGTCGCCCTGACGAGCGGTGTAGGCGAGGGGACGGCCCTCACCGTCGCGTTCCGGGCGGATCTCGTCATACTCGGGGCCGACGACACCGTCCCACACCGGCACGGTCTTCTCGCCCTTGTGAGCCACGTAGGTGAGGCGCTGCTCGCTCAGGGCGAACAGCGGCCACCAGAGGCTGTCGATCCGATCGAACACGGGGCCCTCGACCCCGTCGAGCACCGCGACGCCCTTGCCTCCCCGCTCCGCCGCCCACGCCACGTGCTGCCCGTCCGAACTGAAGCACAGCGAGGCGAGCTTGCCCTCCAGGATGATCTCGTCGTAGACGCCAGCCTCCTTGCCATCGACGACGACGACATCCTTGTCGCCCTTGCGTGCGACATAGGCAACGCGGCCGGTGGCGGAGAGCACCGGCCCGGTCCAGTGCATGCCATCGTAGGGCGGGCCGATCTGCCCGTTGGTGACCATGAACGACTTCTCACCCTTGCGTGCGATGTAGGCGATCGTGCGCTCGTCGTCACTGATGCGGGGGAAGCCGTCGATCGCCTCGAACGCCGGCCCTGCGACTCCGTCGGCCTCCACGTGCTGCTTGCCGTCGGCGGTGACGAGGCGGACCTTGCGTTTGCCGACCGGCTCGTCGGCCACCGGGGTAACCTGTCCGCGGCCATGGGCAACCTGCGCCCACTCCTCGCCACGGCGGGCCTGGTAGGTGGCCGTGTTGGCATCGGCATCCCACCTGATGTCGGCGACCTCGTCGTAGGGCGTTCCGGCGACGCCGTCGACCACCGCGAGCCACTTGTCGCCGCGCCGGCTCTTATAGGCGATGTGCTCGCCGTCGCTGAGGAATTCGGGGGAGCTGTGGCCGATGGCATCGAACTCCGGGCCGATGCTGTCGTCGACAACCATGACGACCTTCTCACCGCGCCAGCCGATGTAGGCGACGTGCTTGCCGTTTGGGCTGAACTGGGGCCCGGAGATGCCGTCGAACGCCGGCCCGGCCTTGCCGTCGACGACCACAACGTGCCGTCCACCCTTCCAGGGGCCCTGGCAGGCATCGTAGGCCCAGCGACGTCCGTCACGGCTGAGCACGGGGTGGTCGACGGCAATCGCATCATAGCGCGGACCCGTCACCCCGTCGTAGTAGGCGGCCACTCCGTTGTCCCGGGGGACGATGCCGCTGACATGCAGCCCGTTGTAGAACACGACCTCCGAGCCAACCCAGGCGTCGGGCAGCGGGCCGAGGGCGGTCTCCTGCAGCCCGGGGATCTCCGCCGAAGCGGGGGCGACCAGGACGACAATCACGGCGGCGTACGCAGCAGTCAACCAGCGGGGCATGAGGTTCCCTCCAGCGACGCCCGGCGAGTCGCTCGCGCGGCTCGTGGGCGCCGAGGTGTGGTCTGATCTCGCGCGGTCGGGCCGGCGCATGGCTTCATGCCCGACGGGCCATTAGTGCGCTGATGGGCACAACTCTTCCCCTCCGTCCCCCGGCACCGAGGCGAGGGACGCTGCGCCGCGGAGCCACGGCGTCCATATGCTCTGCTTTCGCCGCCGAGGCGCCGGTCCCTGCTGGCGGTGGGCGCACGGGAGGGAAGTCGGTGCAGCAGAGCGAAACCACCCATGGAATGCGCGAGGCCGCGCGCGGCTGTCATCCTGAGGTGGAACCGCGCCTGAGCGGCCCGGTTCCTGCGGTCCGCGACAGGAGGACGACACAGCAGCAGCACCGACCCAGACCGACCAAAGGAGACCGCGGCTCATGATCTGGTCAGCTACGCCGACCCCGTTCGACAACGATATGAAGCTGTGCCGGGCATCCGTCAAACGCCTGGTGGAGCACCATGTGAAGCTGAAGGTGACGGGCCTGTTCCTGCTGGGGACCTGCGGTGAGGGAGCCTGGATGCCGGACCACCAGCGCCGCGAGATGCTGGAGGCGGTCGTCAAGGCGAACCGGGGACGGCTGCAGTTGGCGGTGCAGGTGACCGACAACTCGGCCCCGCGCATCATCGACAACATGCGGTGGGCCGCGGACCTCGGGGCCGATGTCGCAGTGATCGCCCCGCCGTACTTCTTCCCCGCCCCCCGACCGGAGCCGCTGTTCGATCTCTACGCCGAGGCGATCGCGGCCAGCCCGCTCCCCGTAGGCATCTATGACCGGGGCCGGTTCGGGGCCGTGCAGGTGCCTGACCCGATCCTCAAGCGGCTCTTTGCGCTGCCCCGCGTGACGCTCATCAAGGACAGCTCGAGCGATCCCGCTCGCGCGCAGATTGCCCTCGCCGCCCGCCGCAAGCGCCGTGACCTCCTCGTGCTCAATGGCAACGAGTTCATGGTGGACGAGTACATGGGCCTGGGCTACGATGGCGCGCTGCTCGGCGGCGCGGTGTTCAACGCCAGGCTCGCCGCCCTGATCGTGGCCGCGGCGCAGTCCGGGGACTCCCCGCTCGCGGCCCGACTCCAGCGGCGCATGAACCGGTTGATGTGGGACGTCTACGGCGGCAAGAAGATCACCTGCTGGCTCGCGGGCCTCAAGCACCTGCTTGTCCGGATGGGCATCTTCACCACGACGCGCAACTATCTGGGCTACACCCTGAGCCCGAGCTGTGAGCGGGCAATCGAGCGCGCCCTCGCGCGCGAGGCCGAGATGCTGTTCCCGTAGGGTGCGAACGGCAACCTACCCCCCGGCCCCCTCCCCACGGGGAGGGGGAGCGACGGCGGGGAACGGCAGGAGCGCAGGAGCGTGGGAGGACTGGGGGTGAGGCGGACATGCCGTTGCCCTCCGACGCGCCCGACGGCCCTCCCTGCCTTCTCAGATGAGGTGAGACCCTTGACGCTACAGCTCGCATGGACCCTGACCGCGGCTGCCGGTATGCTTGCCCTGCTGACGGCCGTCCCGACCGTCGCCGAGGAGACGAGAGCGCCTGTGACACTGACGCTGAAGAGCTCGGAGGCCCGCCCGCGCACATCGCCGTTGATGCACGCAGTGTACCTCAAGCCCACCGGGATTGAGATGGTGAAGCTCAACGCGGGGTCGCGCGACAACGGCACGACCTGGACCACCTGGCCGCCGAGCCCGGCCTTCGACAAGGATCTCCCCCACGGCTACCGGCGCGAACCGTTCCCCCTGTTCGTTGACTACTCCACCGGCAAGATCGTGTGCCTCGTGCCCTCGATGGATACACCCGGTCTCGACCCCGCGATCGTCGAGCCCCCCGTCGCCCTGGAGACATACTACCTGCGCTACCGGGTGTCGGTGGACGGCGGGAAGACCTACCTGTTCGATGAGCAGATCGTCCAGCAGGGGCACACGAAAGAGAACCCGTTCGACGGGGTATACTACGGCAAGAACGGGATCTTCATGGGGGACGTCGGCTCGCAGCTCATCCGCACGCGTGCGGGGCGGGTCATCATCCCGGCCCAGGCGTGCAAGCTGGGTCCGGACGGCAAGCTGTGGTCACCGGGTGGCGGCTTCACCTACACCGACGTGATCATGGTGATCGGCACCTGGACGGAGGGAAACCGCCTGAGCTGGGAGATCAGCCAGCCGATCGCGGCCGACCCGGCACGCTCGACGCGCGGGATGATCGAGCCCACCGTGGCCGAGATGCCGGACGGACGCCTCCTGTGCGTGATGCGCGGGAGCAACGGTGGCAGCAAGGACCCCGACTGCCAGCTCCCCAGCTATCGCTGGTGCTCGGTCTCGACGGACGGCGGCTATCACTGGGCCACTCCGGAGCCGTGGACCTATGACGATGGCACGGCGTTCTTTTCGCCCTCGAGCATGTCGCAGCTTCTGCCGCACTCCTCCGGCCGCTACTTCTGGCTCGGGAACATCAGCCCGGAGCGCTGTCGTGGCAATGACCCGCGCTACCCGCTGGTGATCGGTGAGGTGGACCCGACGACCCTGCGGCTGGTCAAGTCGACACTGCTCACGGTGGATACGAAGCGGCCGGATGAGCCGGGGGTGAACCTGTCGCACTGGTGGGCGTTGGAGGACCGGGCGACGCACGACATCGTCATCGCCGGTGCGCGTCACGGGAAGGGCTACACGACGCACACGCCATGGGTGTGGCGCGTCGGGGTGGCCGATCCGGCAGGACCCGGGTAGACGCGGGGACCTGGCTTCGCCATCGGCGAAGCGTCGTTCGGAGGCGGATGGATCACTCGGAGGTGTGAAGTGGCATGGGCAACGGACACGGCTGTGTCGGCCGAGGTTGGTCCCGATTGGGGGCGCCGGCGGGGATGCTGCTCCTGGTGGTGCTGCTGATGGCGGGTGCGGCGCAGGCGGAGTTCGCATCGTTGCTGGCGGGGCAACCGATCTC
>CAZIWQ010000573.1:0-5092 GCA_964542355.1 uncultured Armatimonadia bacterium | reverse complement strand
ATGGAAGCACGGGCACCCAGACGTCCCCCTGGCGGCGCGCCGTCTGCGCGCCGCCCGGGGGACGCAAGACGGGGTCTGGGGCCTGTGGCCCCAGCGGGGGTTGGGGCGGAGCCCCAAGACGTCGATCAGCGGAAGGGGCTAGTATCCGCCCCACTGCCGGGCGGCTTCGCTCATCGCGCGCAGGCTCTCCAGCGGCGTCTCCGGCGCCACCGCCTCCGCAGTCCCCAGGACATAGCCCCCGCCCTCACCGGCATCGGCGCGGGCCTGCTGCCCGGCCTGCCGCACCGCCTCGGGAGTGCCCATGTCGACGGTGTAGCACGGATCGAGGCCTCCCACCAGTGCCACCTGCCCCCCGTACTCTCGCTTCACCTCGCGCAGGACCACATCGCCCACGTCCGGCGGCTGCAGCCCGCCGATGGCGTCGACGCCCGCCGCCACGAGATGCGGGATGATGTCACGCATCTTCCCGTCATCCTGGTAGACCCCGAGGGCACCGTACTCGTGGATGACCGCGATCTCCTCGCGGATGAGCGGGAGGAAGAACTCCCGGAAGGCGGCCGGCGACCACCCGACCGAGGGCCCACACTGGAACCAGTTGACCCACGCGGCCTCCAGGCCCTGCTCGAGCATCGCCCGCAGGTTGCGCAGGTGCTGATCCTGACCGAGACGACACACCGCCTGCAGCAGGTCGGGGTCGGTCACCGAGGCGAGAAGCATCCCCTCCGGCCCGAGTGCTTCCATCGCCCAGCACCCGGCGTGAGTGCAGTCCGTAGCCATGACCAGCCCCCGCTCGCCCACGCGTGCCAGCGTCAGGGGGATGTCGGCGAGCACATCGCGCCGGGGCTCCGGATAGAGGAAGCCGAGCGCCGGCAGGTCGTCGCGGCTCTTCACGAGGGGTTCCACGCGATGGGGATTGGGCCCATCGCCATAGCCCATGTTGGGGCGCGCCCACTGGATGACGTCGTGGAGTGTCCCGGCGGGGGTGTGGAAGGTGCGCGCAGTCAGCACATGCTCCGACTGGTTCTCGACCCGGAGGTCCACCGTCACGCCCGGCAGGTCCCCGAACTGCCCGAGCGCGTTCTGGTTGTAGCCGCCACCCGGGGTGTAGACATAGTCATTGGACACCGAGCGCCAGGTGTAGGCCCCGTACTGAATGAGCAGGTCGAGGCCGAGCTCATCGCCCAGCTTGAGCTGATGGTCGGGACAGACGCAGCCGTAGTGGTAGCGGACCCAGCGAGTGATGTGGGGGGCGCACGGCACGCGGTCCGGCTGCCCGCCCCGCAGGGCTGTCAGCAGGCGCTCACGTGGCGTCATCTCAGACATGGGACCATCAGCTCCCGGGAGGTGGCAGGCAGGCTGATCGAGCAGTGGCATCGACAGTTCAACCTTGACGCCTGCTCTCCCTTCCCCTGCGCCGCAAGGGCTCGGCGGGAGGGGCAACCTCCGGCCGAGTCGGTGTACGGCGATGGCTCAACTCATCCGTCCTGCTCCGTGTATCTCCGTGCCCTCCGTGTCTCCGTGGCCAGACAATGCATACCGGCCCCGAAGCGCCCATTGGTCCGACGCGATCTCATCCGGTGACTGTCACACGAGCTTCTGCGGTGCGGCCGGAGCACAGCTCCGTCACCACCACCCGCCACGCCCCGGGGGCGTCGTTGCGGGCGATGGGCAGAGGGCAGCACACCACGCCGTCACGGATGAGGGTCTGCGCCCCGTACTCCCAGGCTTCCTGGTCGTCCGGCCCGTAGACGCGGACCTCCGCCGGCACCAGCCCGCGGACGGCCTGCCCCGCTGGCGCGACCAGGCCGAACGCAAGCTGCCCCAGCTCTCCTCGCGCCAGCGTGGTCGGGCCGGCCAGCAGCCGCAGTGCCGCGATCCGGTCACGGTACAGTGCCACCGGGTGGGCCTCGAACAGGCGCGTCGCGATCGTCCCTTCCTGCCAGCCATCCCCACTGTGCGCCAGAGGCACCTCCTGCCCCGTCCACAGGTCGTACGCGAACCAGCCGGCCTCGACGCGAAGCACCTTCGGGGTGGCGCCGCGCGCCGTCTCGCGCTCGCGCAGATAGTTGGCGACCCCGCGGTCCCAGTCGGAGGACATCGCCTTGCCCATCGCCCGCAGCTCCTCCTCGGACTCCAGATCCATCACCCAGACGAGGGGGAGCGCCCCCACGCGGTTGACGAAGACCCCCGTGTGCGGGCTCGGAGAGGAAGCGACGCGGGGCGGGAGGTAGCTTTGCACGAACTTGCTGCAGCGCGCCACGCAGGCGGCACTGCCGGTATCCGCCTCGCCTGTCCCGAACGGGCCGTCCGCCACCAGCGCGCCGGTGACGGCAATCGTCGTGTTGCTGTCGGCGACGACGACGCCACCGCCGCGGATGTACTCCTCCAGCGCCTGCTTCTCCCCCTGCGTCATCCATCGCACGCCATTGAGGAACACCACGCGATAGCGATCGACCTCGCCGGCCAGCAGCTCCTCAGAAGACATGAGGTCCAGGCGGGCGCCGCCGCGCAGGAAGTTCTCGAGGGCGGACTTCACGGCGGAGCACTGCAGGTAGCGGTCGCCCGAGTCGAAGCATAGCTGCGGCAGGCCCAGGAAGATGGCGCCCTGGCTGCGCTGTGTCTGTGACGTGAGCAGCAGGGGGGCCACCCGCGAGGCCTTGCCGCCGATGTCGTTGATGGTCTCGAAGCACTCGGCCTCGAGATCGGCCACGCTCTCACGTAGGTCGTCGAGCGAGTACATCCCCACAAGCTGCGGCGCTTCCACCAAGACGCGGTACATGCTGTCGCGCTGGAACGCCCGGCCCCACGCCGTGTAGGCCAGGGAGGTGACGATGGCCGGAGCCTTCGCGCGATTGCCCATGCGGGCGGCAGCGAACTGGAACAGGTAGGAGTAGCTCCAGTGAGGATAGTGGTAGAAGCCGTTGGAGTTGAAGGGTGCCATGTAGGCGGGGGAGTAGTACCCCCGCTGCATGCCGAGGGGGCCGCCCATGTGGCCGCAGTCGGCCAGGAAGCACCCGGGCCAGGCGCTCTGGACCGAGTCCATCGCCGCCTGGGCGATGGCCGTGTACTGCCCGACATGGAACCGGAGATAGCGCAGCCACGGGTGGTCGTCGGCGACGACGCCTGGGGCGACACGCGGCATGTAGACCAGCTTATCGGCGTGGGGCCCCCAGTCGATGTGCTCGATCGGGGGCAGGGCGTCGCGGGTGAGACCGGTGCGCGCCTTGAGCTGTGCCAGCGTCTTCTCGTGGAAGTCGTAGTAGCCCAGCATCGAGGCATCATCATTGGTGAAGAAGAACGGCATGACGGCCGGCGAGCCGAACTCGCGCAGCAAGCTCACCTGCCGGCGCAGCCGCTCGCGGTACTCAGCCAGGTGGGCATCAGTGAACGAGCGCCAGCTCAGGCCCTGGTAGACGCCGAAAACCACCGGCTCACCGTTGGCCAGGACACAGGGCTCCTCGCCTTGCTTGGCGTAGATCGCCAGGGCGTCGGGGTGGCCGGTAACCATCAGGTTCGCGCGCAGGATGCGATCGAGGCTCTCGCCCCAGCTTGCGGCGAGCTTGGGGTTGGTTGTCGCGCCCTCAATCCGGTGCAGGTCGTGCATCCAGACGTTGGTGTTGAGGCGCCGCAGGAAGTCGAGGGCGATCTGCTCCCGGTGAGGGTTCTCCCGGCGGTCCTTGAACACCATGAACGGGAAGGGGTTCCTGCGGCGAGCGGGGCACACCCAGACCGGTGTCACGGCTGGTGGCTGCCCCGCCACCCGGGCGCTGAGCTGGTACTCCCCACAGCGGAGGTCGTCGGTGGGGATGGTCTCGCAGGCCGCGAGCCGGGTGCGGGCCGCGGCAGGGCAACTCCGGCTCCACACCACCTCCGTGCCGCACGCCAGCGTCAGCTCCGTCGCCGCGCCCCGGTACTGTGCGCCGGTGACCTCCAGTCCGACGGTGATGTCCTCGCCACGCTGGTACGCGCGACGCGGGAAGTGCCCGGCCTGCAGCGTGAGGCGCACCCCCACGGCCGGGGGCGCTTCCACGGGCCGCCACGCGACCCGGGGCACTTGCAGCACCGACTCCCCATCGTAGACGCACAGCTTGTAGAGCGCCTCCAGCAGAGGTTCATAGGCGTTCAGCGCGACGACCAGCCCGACGAGGCCGGAGTGCGGATGCGCGGGGTTGACGGTCTTGAGCCAGGCGAGCGCGGCGGCCCCGTCCTCGCTTTGCACGAGACTGACCGTGACGTCCTGCGGGGGGTTGCCGGTGATCAGGTAGCGCAGCCAGGTCTTCTCGGTCCCCAACCCCCAGGCTTCACCCGCGGCAGTGAGCGCCTTGCCCTTGCCGGCCAGGCCGTAGACGAAGTTGACGCCGAAGACCTTCGTGAGGTATCGCTCGCCGGGAGGCCCCGCGCCCTGGTTCTTGATGGCCAGGCCGGTCTCGTCCTCAAACCCGTAGAGCGGGGTGCCGGCGGGGGCGACAAAGCGCCCCCCGGCGTGGCAGTAGCGGTAGAGGGGGGAGGTCTGATCCCACGGCAGCACCAGGGGGGTGGGCGTGATGTCGCTCAGTTGCACCACGGCCGACGCGGGCGCCCGGCCGGCCTGCACCGTGCGGTCGATCCAGGCCAGGAGCTCGCGGGTGTTCATGTGCGTGAAGCCCTGGGCGGTGAAGTACTTCAGGGCCGGCTCGGGGTCGCCGCCGTAGCGAATGCTGTAGCTCGTATCATAGAACACGACGAGGTCCTGGCGGGCCGCCATCGACCACGGTGCCGCCACGGCCAGCAAGAGTAACACTCCGGACGAACGCATCTTTCGCATTGGGTTCGCCTTTCCCGCTAGAAGGGCGGTCTCAGAACGCCTGCTCACCCGCTCCTCTAGTGCCGCGTTAAGGATGAAGCAGTGGCTCTCAGGAACGCACCGTTCGCCGCGAAGCGGCGGACCGTGGAGCCCCCGAATGGGGGCGCTCAGAAGGTAGCCACGGGTGGCAACCCGTGGATCCGGTGGGGGAAATGCCTTGTTCCTCCTCTTCGCTTCGCCCCCCGCCGCCGTCCCGGCGGCGGGGGGCGAAGCGAAGAGGAGGAAGGGGAGAGAGTGGCCGCCAACCAC
>CAZIWQ010000572.1:0-5095 GCA_964542355.1 uncultured Armatimonadia bacterium | reverse complement strand
ACCACACCCCCTCCCTGCCCCTCGGCCCTCGCCGCCCCCGCATGCCGGGGTCGGCGACGGCAGACGAGAAGGAAGAAAGGGGTCAGTTGGGCCGCTGGTAGCCACTCAGTCTGTCTCACCTGCCGGACAAGTGGTCGTTACGGAAGGCGCCCGCACAGCTTAGGTGCGCACCGGTGCCCCACACCCAGCATCCCTCCGCCGTGTCCCCCGCCGTTGCCGTCATCCTGTCCGCCGTTGCCGTTCTCCTGTCCATCCTGTTCCTCGCCGTCCGCCGTGTCTCACGTTCCCCCGCTCCCGCTGTTGCCGTCATCCTGTCCGCCGTTGCCGTTCTCCTGTCCATCCTGTTCCTCGCCGTCCGCCGTGTCTTACGTTCCCCCGTTCCTACGCTCCCACGCTCCTGCCGTTCCCCCCCCCCGGGTTGACACGCGGGGCGCGGGCGACTATCCTCAGCATGTGTCGCACACTCCCGATTCCTGTGGGGGTGAGAGTCCATGCCAGCATCCCGTCGCGATCAGCTTACACCACGCCAGGCATGCATCCTGGGTGCCATCGTCGAGGAGTACGTCCACACCGCCGCCCCGGTGGGGTCCAAAGCGGTGCGCGAGCGCCATGGCGTCGGCGCCAGCACCGCCACCATCCGCAACGAGATGAGTATCCTCGAGCGGGATGGCTACATCCACCAGCCCCACACCTCCGCCGGCCGCGTGCCCGGCGACAA
Organism: uncultured Armatimonadia bacterium; assembly: GCA_964542355.1. Lineage (GTDB taxonomy): Bacteria > Armatimonadota > Zipacnadia > Zipacnadales > JABUFB01 > CAZIWQ01. The sequence continues at coordinate 4,377 of CAZIWQ010000572.1, read as the reverse complement.
GGGCTACCGCACCTACGTCGACGAGATCATGCCGGCGCGCGGTCCCCGCGTGGAGGAGCTGTCGTGGGTGCGCAGCGAGTACCGCCGCAGCCAACGCCTTCCCGAGCAGCTCTACCGCACTACCTCCCGCGTGCTCTCCCAGCTCACGAGCGCGCCCGCCATGGTGATGGCGCCGCCGGATGAGCACATCACCCTCACCGATCTACGGCTGACGCCCGTCAGCTCGTCCATCATCCGGCTGACGTACTCGACCCAGCCGGGCGGCACGATCGAGTGCCTGGTGTCCTCCTCCGAACCCCTCAGCGACGGCCAGGTGGCGGCGCTGGCACAAACGCTCGTGAAGCGCTACTGCGGGCGCGAGGTCGGTGCCTTCAGTCTCTGCTCCGCCGACACGCTGCAGGATGACTTGGCGCCTCATCCCGTCCCCACGAGTCTGTTGGAGACAATCAAGGTCGCCGTCGAGCGCGACCGGGTGCAACACGTGTATGTCGACGGTACGTCGTACGCCCTCAAGGTCCCGGAGCATCGCCAGCTCGAGCAGCTCGAGCCCGTGATGGAAGCCCTCGACGAGGAGATGATCGTGCGCCGGCTACTGCGGCCCGCCGCGCGGCGCGGACGCCTGACCGTCATCATCGGCGAGGAACACGAGGTGCGGGGGCTGTCGCATTGCTCGGTGATCGCCCGCCACTACCGCGGCGAGAGCGATGGCGTCGGCGCGCTCGGGGTGCTGGGACCCACCCGCATGGACTATCAGGCCGTGATCGCGGCGGTGAACTGCGTGGCCGATCAGATCGCCCAGATCCTGTCCGCCGCCCGCGACCGCGAGTCGGACGAGAGCTAGCGCCGGAGGTACGCCGGACACTCCTGTCCGGCGCCGCCGGCGGCCCGACAGGAGTGTCGGGCGTACCGGTGCGGCCGCCACCCGCGATTGCACCCCGGCCCGACGGTATGCTACAATCCGCGCCGGGAGTGGATTCGCCGTGCAGGGCGCCCATCCCGTGGTGCCGACCGGGGCTCGCGGCCGGATTGTGAGTTGGCGCGGCGTCGCGGCCGGAGAACCACTTCCCGGCCGCTCTTCCAGACTGTGTGAACCCAACTGTAGATCGGACCCGCCATGCGCCTCCCGTGGGGCGACGAGCTCGCCATCGACCTGGGCACCGCCAACACCCACATCTGTCTGAAGGGTGCCGGCGTGGTCGTGCGTGAGCCCTCGGTGATCGCCTTCGACGCCGCCGGGCGACGCGTGGTGGCCGTCGGCCTCGAGGCCAAGCGCATGCTCGAGCGCGACTTCGAGGGAGTGCAGGTCGTACGCCCCATCCGCGGGGGAGTAGTGGCCGACTTTGATGCCGCGGTCGCCATGCTCCGCCACTTCCTCCACCAGGCCCTCGGGCGGCGGCCGTTCTGGGGTCCCCTCGTCATCACCTCACACCCCGATGGTGCCACCGGTGTCGAGCGCCGCGCTCTCATTGACACGATCCGCGCGGCCGGCGCGGGCCAGGTGGTCGCGGTCCAGCGGGCGCTGGGTACCTCGCTCGGCGGCGGCCTCAAGGTCGGCGGCGATACCAGCCAGATGGTCATCGACCTCGGCGCCGGACTTACCAACGTCGGTGTCGTCGCCATGGGGCTGGCGACCACCGGCATCTCGGTCCGCATGGGCGGCGACGATCTCGACGTACTGATCCGCCGCGCCATCCAGCGTAGTCAGGGCATTCGCGTCAGCCCCGTCTCCGCCGAACAGGTGAAGCTCCACGTCGGCACCCTGCTATCGCCGGATGAGGGCGACTCGATGCGCATCGAGGGCGTCGCCGCCAACGGCGAGCCCGCGATCAGCGCCGACGTCTCCCTCGCCGACGTCCCGGACCTGCTAGTCCACGGCCTCAGCCGCATCATCGCCGAGACCGCGTGGCTGCTCGAGGAGCTGCCACCCCGCCAGCAGAGCGAGATCGCCGCCAGTGGTGCCGTGCTCACCGGTGGGGGCGCCCTCCTCGGTGGGATCGATGCCTTCCTCGCCGAGCGCCTCGGGATCCCCGTACGCATCGCCACCGATCCGCTCTCCTGCACGATTCTGGGGCTGGAATCGGTGCTCAACGAGCCCCAGGCCGTGTCACTGGAAGGCCGCCGCTTCAAAGCCACCGGCGCGTAGCTACTGGCGTAGCGCTACTGGCGTAGCGCCGAAGTCGTATGCCACGCGGGCGTGGCCGGCCAGACAAGCGCCATCGGACTACTGGCGTAGCGCCGAAGTCGCATCACCCCGCGCATCAATTGCGCGCGAACCACTCAATCGAAGGAGTGTCCCATGGCAGCCGTCAAGCTTTCCGCGTGCATCGAGATGATCTTCGGCAACATCCCCGACTTCGTCGACCGGATCGACCAGGTCGCTGATAGCGGCCTGCAGGCGTTCGAGTTCTGGGGCTGGCACAACAAGGACCTGCCCGCCGTCCGCGCCCGCGCCGACCAGCACAACCTCGCCCTCGCCGCCTTCTGCTGCGATTCCACCGGGGCACTCGTCGACCCCGCCAACACCGAGGCCTGGGTCGCCGGTGCTTGCGAGTCCATCGGCAAGGCCAGGGAATTCGGCGCACCGACCCTCATCGTCACGACCGGTAACGAGCTGCCGATCCCCCGCGCCGAGCAGCACGCCGCCATCGTCGCCGGCCTCAAGGGCATCGCCCCCGAGGCCGAGGCCCAGGGCATCACACTCGTCCTCGAACCCCTGAACCTCCTCGTCGACCATGCCGGCTACTATCTGTCCACCTCCACCGAGGGGTTCGAGATCCTGCGTGAGGTCAACAGCCCCCGGGTGAAGCTGCTCTATGACATCTACCATCAGCAGGTCACTGAGGGGAACCTGATCCAGACCATCACCCGGAACATCGACCTCATCGGGCACTTCCACATGGCCGACGTGCCCGGGCGCTTCGAGCCCGGTACCGGTGAGATCAACTACAAGAACGTGTTCAAGGCCATCGCCGAAACCAGCTATGAGGGGTTCGTCGGGATGGAGTTCCGCTGCACCGGCTGCCACCGCGAGGCCGTCGCCACTACCCGTCGGCTGGCGGAGGGCTGAGGCGGCGGCGGTCTCGCGCATGCCCGATTGCGCTCCCGGGAACAGCAATCCAGCGCCCCGCAACTCGTTGCGGGGCGCTGTCGCGTGCGGAATCCACTCGCCCCGTCGTGACGGAGGTCGCCGCGCCGACGCCGGCGAACAGGCTCCGCGACGCCCGACGAGCGACGAGACCTGCCATACTCCCTTCCGGCGCAGCCTTGCGCCTCCCCCGGGTCGCGGTCGCTCGTCCACCGGCGCGAAAGGAGAACCCAGCGTGGCAGACAAACACATCCACTGCGCCATCGTCGGCTATGGCGGGGCCTTCAACATGGGCCTGCACCACGCCAACTCGATCAACGCCGTGCCAGGCATGCAGGTCGTGAGCGTGTGCGATGTGGACCGCGCACGCACCGCTCAGGCGGAGCAGGACCTGCCCGGCATCCGCATCTACAACTCCGTTGCCGAGCTGCTCAAGGACGACGGGATCGACCTGTGCGTGATCATCCTGCCCCACAACCTGCACGCCGAGGTCGCGATCCAGTGCTCGCGCGCGGGCAAGCACGTCGTCGTGGAGAAGCCGATGTGCCTGTCGATCAAGGAAGCCACCGCGATGATCGAGGCCGCCCGCAAGGCCGACCGCGTGCTCACCGTGTTCCACAACCGGCGCCACGACGGCGACTACAAGGCCCTGCTTCACGCCGTGCAGAAGGGCCTGATCGGCGATGTGTTCCACGTGGAGATGTGGGGCGGCGGCTACCACGCCCCCCGCGACTGGTGGCGTGCCGATAAGGCCATCTCGGGCGGGGCGTTCTATGACTGGGGTGCCCACTACCTCGACTGGCTGCTGAACATCGTCACCGACAAGCTCGACTACGTGACGGGCCACTTCCACAAGCGCGTGTGGCACGAGATGACCAACGAGGATCATGTGGAAGCCATCATCCGCTTCCGCAATGGTGCGGTCGCCAATGTCCAGCAGTCGAGCATCGCCGCCGTCGGCAAGCCCCGCTGGCGAGTGCTGGGCACGACCGGCGCGATCGTCGATGCCGGCGGGAGCTTCACGCTGCATACCTTCAAGGATGGCATCGCGGTGCAGGGGACCATTCCCTACGAGGACTCCGACTGGCACCAGTACTACCGCAACCTGGGCGATCACCTGCTGCGGCGCAAGGCGCTCGAGGTCAAGCCCGAGCAGGCCCGGCGCGTCATCGCCATCATGGAGTGTGCGGAGAAGTCATCCCAGACCGGGAAGACTGTGAAGGTGCCGTACGAGGACTAGAAGAGCGGCCGAGAAGTCGTTCTGAGGCCGCGACGCTACGCTCAGAGGCTCG
>CAZIWQ010000571.1:714-5110 GCA_964542355.1 uncultured Armatimonadia bacterium | reverse complement strand
GCGGACCGCTGCGCGGTCCTGGCTCAGGATGACACGTAGGCGGAACGACGCGAAAGACAGCGGCGTCGGGACGGTCGGCTTACACGGCTGCGGCTCGTTGCCCGCCGCAGTCCCTCGCAGTCCGGCCTCTCCGAACGGCGCGCGAGCGAAGCACGATTGTACTACTAAGTCCCCCACAGTTCCTCCCCCATGGCCCGACACCTCTTCGGGAGTTCCGGGGACACCAGACCCGGAACTCTGCAGGTTCGCACCACCGGCCTGCCGAATCACCTCACATCCCCGGGACTGTCGAAAGGAGCACCAAGATGCGCCTGTCGCTTCTCGTCGTCTGTTTGCTCGTGACTGCCCTCCCCGGCGCCCTCGCGCAGGACGCCGACCGCGATGGTCTGCCGGACGCGGTGGAGGAGACCCTCGGCACGGACCCCGCGTTTGGCGAGACGCTCGATGTCATCGTGCGCGACAAGGTCAAGTCGGAAGGCGACAGTGTCGGCACCGACAACTATGCGCCCGGGTTGGATATCACCCGGGTGGCACTGGGCAATGTCGCGGGCGACCGCTGGCTGTGGCGCGTCGACTTCCTGGATGAGGTGGTCGTCAGCAATCTGGGCCTGATCATCTACCTCCAGGCCGACAACAACGAGGCGACAGGCCGCAAGGACATGCGCGGGATCGACTACATGCTCACCTGCCACCAGTTGCAGGCGGGAGTGCGCGCCTTCGCGCCTGATGGATCGGAGCGCAGCCTGCCCGCCCGCGTCGCCGTCATCGAGAAGAGCCTGTATCTGTGTGCGGATCTGAAGCTCAACCAGGAGCAGGGGCAGACCCGCTGCAGCGCCCAGGTGTTGCTCGAGACGATCAAGCCCTACAAGGTGGTCGACACGGTCGGGACGTTCAAACTCGTCGCGCAGGGTGAAGCCGCCCGCAGGAAGGTGGTCATGGTGCAGGACGCGAGCGCCAACGAGAACGTGGTCGTCACCTGGGGCTTGGACCTGATGCGCGCCTTGCGCACCGATACGCGCCACGTCCGGCTCCCCATCGAGGAGTGTCGCACCCACGGGTTTCAGTATGACACCATGACCCAGTACCACATGCCCAGCGTGCGGGTCATGGAGGCTGCGCCCTACACCATCGAGGCGACGGTGCCGCGCCGCGGGAGCTTCTACCCGGGCTTCATCGTGTTCGATGGCGGCGGCCGCCAGGTCTTCACGCTCGCGGTCAACGGACAGCGGCGCGGGATCGCCGTCGCCAACGAGGACAACAACCGCCAGACGCTGTTCATGCTGGCGCAGCCGGTCGCGCTGCAGGCCGGGGATGTCGTGAAGGTCGAGCTGGTGGGGGCGCCGGGCAGCACGCGCGTGGAGGACCTGTGGCTGCTGGGCGCGCTGCCGGAGCTCCGCAAGCTCCCGCGCGAGCTCAGGCATCTGCAGGCGGGCGTGGCGCACGATCCGCTGGCCGGGGGGCTGCGGGGCCGGATCACGTTCACGACGACATGGCCGGCGCAGGCCCGCATCGAGGTCGGACCCGACGCCGCCCACCTGACGGCACTCGCCCCGGCAGAGCCCGAGAACAACCACCGCTACCTGTTCCCCGTGGCCGCCGGCACGACGTGTGCCTATCGCATCTCCCTCGTCACCCCGGAGGGTGAGGCCATCACGCGCGCCGGCAGCTTCCCCCTCGCTCCCGCGGAAGTCCGTGGGCAGGTGGCACGAGCGACGGTGCCGCTCACGATCCGCAATGAGCATGCGACCGCGCTCACGGCCTGGCCCGTCACGCAGGGAGTGCCGTTCCCGCGTGGCGCACTGGGCGACACCACGCATTTGCGCCTGCTGGCGCCCGGCGGGGCTGAGACGACGCTTGAGGCGCGCGCCCTGGCGACATGGCCCGACGGGAGTGTGCAGTGGGCCCTGCTCGACTTCCAGGCCGATCTCCCGGCCGGTGCGGCCGCTGTCTACACGCTGGAGTATGGGTCCGCCGTCGTGCGCACAGCCCCGCGTCGCGCGATTGCCGTGGCGGACTCGGCGGAGACGCTGAGCCTCAACGCCGGCGTGCTGCGCGTCGACCTATCACGCAAGGCCGCGGGGTACCTGGGGCGGGTCTGGCTGGACAAGAACCACGATGGCGAGTTCACTCCGGATGAGCTCATCGTCGACGAGGGCGAGACGCGGCTGAGCTGCGGGGGCAAGCGCGCCGGGCGCGCGGGCGCCGAGGAGGACCCGCTCACCGTGCAGGTCCTGAGCTGCAACGCGCTGCATGCCGTCGTCCGGGTAGCGCGCAACCTACGCCCCGCCGGCCTCAAGCACGGGGTGGCGACGAGCTACGACCTGCACGTCTACCTCGACAAGCCGTTCGTGCGCGTGTTCCACACCTGGGCGGCGCTGAACCTCGACCCCGGCTCCGACTGGGTCGACATCGAGGCGCTGGACCTCGCCAGTCCCGTCCGGGTCGGCGGGCAGCCAACGGTCACCATGGGGACCGTCGCGCCACCGGTCGCGCTCCGCGCCGGCGAAGTCAGCCTCGACCAGCCCTTCGACACTTCGTTCAGCGTCAGGGCGGCGGATGAGAAGGTCGCCGAGGGCAAGCAGGCGGCAGGCTGGCTGGATCTCGCCGGCACCGCCGGCGGTGTAACCGTCGCGGTGCGCGACTTCTGGGCACTGTATCCCAAGCGCCTGACCGCGTCGGCGAGCGCCGACGGGGGGCAGTCGCTGACGGTGGGGATCATGCCGCGCTTCTCCCCTGGTACCTACCGGATCTCGCGCGAGGGTGAGTTAGAGGACAAGCTGTTCTTCTACCTCAAGGATGACAAGTACCACCTGCGGCGGGGCGTCAGCAAGCGCCACGAGCTCTTGTATGTCTTCCGGCCCGGGGCCGCCGCCCCGGACGAGGCCACGGCCGTGGCGGGGGCCTTCCAGCGCCCGCCCCTGGCCATCGCCCCCAGGGAGTGGTACTGCCGCTCGAAGGCGTTCACTGACGTGCTGCCCGCGAGCCCCGAGCTGGGCGGTATCTACAAGACCTATGACGACGGTGCGCGCCGGTCGCTGGGCGAGTACCTCACTGCGCGCAAGCAGGGCCGCGAGTATGGCATGCTCAACTTCGGCGATTGGTGGGGCGAGCGGGGCCGCAACTGGGGCAACATCGAGTATGACACTCAGCATGGCTTCTACCTGCAGTTCATCCGCAGCGGCGACGCCGACTTCTTCTACACTGCCGAAGAGGCCTGCCGGCACAACATGGACGTCGACACCGTGTGGAGTCACCCCGACCCTACGCGGATCGGCGGGGTCTATACCCACTCCATCGGGCATACCGGCGGCTACTACAACCACGAGATCAACGGCCAGGGCTCGCCGAGCGCCGGGTTCACCGTCTGCCACACGTGGGTCGAGGGCTACCTGGATGACTACTTCCTGACCGGCGACATCCGCGGGCTGGAGACGGCGCAGATCGTGGCTGACCGCTACTGCCGCTACCTCACGCGCAACTATGACTATGATGACGGGCGCAACTCGGGCTGGTTCCTGATCCTGGCGCTGGCGATGTACCGGTCCACCGGTGATCCCTACTATCTTAACGCCGCCCACATCGTGGTCGAGCGGGTGGCGGAGCGGGAGATGCCGGAGGGTGGTTGGGCGCGGCAGCTCATGCCGGGCCACTGCCTGTGCTTGCCGCGCCACCGCGGGGAGGCCGCCTTCATGGTGGGGGTCCTCCTGACCGGCCTCAAGGACTACCACGAGGTCACCGGCGATGAGCGGGTCGCCCGCATGATGGTGCGGGGCGCCAAGAACATCATCAAGGAGACGTGGGTGCCGGACAAGAACGGGATGCGCTACACCTCGTGCCCGGCCACCGGTCCCTCCACCGGCCTGTCAACACTGGTGACGGAGGGCATCCTGTATGCGTATGGGCTGTCGCAGGACCCGGAGCTGGGGGAGGTTGCCGTGGCCGGTACACTGCAGGGCGTCCTGAGCATGGGGGGCTGGGGGAAGGGCTTTTCGCAGCAGATCCGGGTCACCCCGCACTTCCTGTATCAGTTGCGTGAGCTCCGCTTGACGGAGACCGGCGTGCTGCTGGACCCGGAGGCGCCGACGGTGGCGCTGCTGAGGAACCGCGAGGTAAAGCCGCTGGAGCTGATGCTGCGTCCCTGGCCGGGAGCCGGCGAGGGGACGGCCCGGCTGCTGGACCCGGCGGGGAGAGAGGTTGCCCGCGTGCGGCTCGACCCCACGCTGCCGGCGGTGCCGGTAACCTCCGGGGCGGCGGTTCCCGCCGGCACGTGTCGGCTCGAGCTGACCGGCCGCGGTGCCTGGGGCATCGACCCCTCCCTCGTGCCGCTCGTAGTCGACGCCTCCCGCACGGTCCGACTCCCCGCGCGCCCGGTGGATCACTCGTACTTCGCCGATCC
>CAZIWQ010000571.1:0-704 GCA_964542355.1 uncultured Armatimonadia bacterium | reverse complement strand
GGCCGTGGTGAAGTCGGCGTCGGTGCTCTGCGCCGACCCGGCCGCCGGGGCGAAGAAGCTCTCGGCCTATCGGTTGCCCGGGGGGCGAGCGGCCACGGTCGCGGCCAGTGGGGCCTCCACGGCCGTGGCGCCGTGGTCCCAGTTCTGGTTCGACCCCGGCCAGCCGACGGCCCAGATCCGGTTTCAGGGCAACCTGGGGCCCGGCGGGTCGCCCCAGGTAGTGCTCGACGCCAGTGGCTCGCAGGACCCGGACGGCAAACTCGCGCGCCTGGAATGGACCCTGGACGGCAAGCCGCTGGGCACCGGCCTCCAGCTCCCCTGCCGCCTGCCTGCCGACGGCGACCACACCATCCTCCTGCGGGTCACCGATGAGAAGGGGCTCAGCGCGGAGACCACGTTGACCGTGCGCGTGCCGCCGGCATGGGTGCTCGGCGCCGATCCCGCCCGCTCCGTCGTCATCGAGGCGGAGGACTTCACCGGGCAGAGCGGAGGCGAGGTGCGCAAGTATGAGCGCGTCGGCAGCAGCAAGCAGATGATCACCTACTGGCAGGCCAATCTCGGCCATACCCTCCGATGGCTGGTGACCGTGCCGGTGACCGGTGACTACCTCGTCGCGCTGAAGTACTGCACCGACACCCCGGACACCCAGCGGGATCTGAAGATCGACGGGATAGTGCCGATGGCGGGGCTGGAGAAGTTCCACC
>CAZIWQ010000570.1:0-5114 GCA_964542355.1 uncultured Armatimonadia bacterium | reverse complement strand
GGCGTCCGGCTGGGGAACGAGGCACAGCGCCCGCACTGTCTGCCCTTCGGGGCCGCGGATGCGATCGTGCCGGTGGTGCTGCATCCGCGTCGTCGCCGCTGGCGCGGATTCGACCAGGCGGCGCTGCTGAGTGCTGCGCTCGGAGCCGTGAGTGGGCTGCCGGTGTGGAGCGATGTGCTGGTGCGGGTGCGGGACACGGCGCCGCAGGTGCAGTTGACGCCGACGCAGCGCCGGGAGAACATGCGGGGGGCCTTTGAGGCCCGCACACAGCGGCGGCTGGCGGGGGCGGCGCTGGTGTTGGTGGACGATGTGTGCACGACGGGTGTGACGCTAGCCGAGGCCGCGGCCGCGCTGAAGGCGGCGGGGGCGGCCGCCGTCCACGGCCTGACAGTAACGCGGGCCGTTCCCCCCTGGCATCCTGCTTCCTTCCCGACGATGAGAGATGATGCGCAGTGAGCCGTGTTGGCGGGTGCCCCGTGCGATCCCTCGGTGTGCTGGTTATGGCGTGCGCGAGCATGGCGACGGCGCAATCGCTGCTCGTCCCGATGGACGGGGTGCAGACCGATCATCTGCGGGCCTACGGGTTGACGTACTGGTGCCTGCAGGAGCCCCGGCTGTATGAGTGCGAGTGGCTCCTGAACTACCGCAGTGGGGCGTTCCTGGTGCCGGACCGGCCGGCCGTACGGGCCAGGGCGCTGGAGCTCGGGGTGCTGGCCGAGCCGACCGGCGATGCCGCGCGGCAGCGGATCTACGGGGAGCTCAAACGGGGCAACATGGAGCGCATCGTGCTCACCCGGGCACCCCGGGTGGCGGTGTATGTGGCGCCGGATGCCGAGCCGTGGGACGACGCCGTGCGGCTGGCGCTGGAGTATGCCCAGATCAAGTACGAGAAGCTGTGGGACCGCGAGGTGCTTGCCGGCAAGCTGGCGGACTTCGAGTGGCTGCACCTGCATCACGAGGACTTCACGGGCCAGTTCGGCAAGTTCTTCCCGAGCTTCGGGAATGCCCCGTGGTACCGCAAGATGGTCTTGAGCTCGCGCCGAATGGCACAGGAGCTCGGCTACAGCAGCGTGGCGGGGCTGAAGGGGGAGGTGGCGGCCGGCATCGCCCGCTGGGTGAGCGGCGGGGGCTTTTTGTTTGCCATGTGCAATGCCACCGACAGCCTCGACGTGGCGCTGGCGGCGCGCGGTATCGACATCGTCCCCCCGGAGATCGACGGGACCCCGATGGCGGCGAACCCGGACGGGAAGCTCAACTATGCGAGCACGCTGGCGTTCAAGGGCTTCCATCTGGAGTGCAATCCGTTCGTGGCGGAGCTATCCGACATCGATGTGCCACCGGCGAGCCGCAGCATGGTGCCCACGGGGGAGACCTTCGCGCTGTTTGAGTTCTCGGCCCGCCAGGACCCGATCGCGACGATGCTGACGCAATGTCATGTGCGGGCGGTGCCGGAGTTCCTCGGGCAGACGACCGCGTTTCGGCGCAGCCTCGTGAAGAGCAGTGCGCTGGTGCTGGGGGAATACCCCGGCCTCAACAAGGTCAAGTACATCCACGGGGACTACGGGAAGGGGACGTTCACGTTCTTCGCCGGGCATGACCCGGAGGACTATGCGCATATCGTGGGCGAGCCGGCGACCGACCTGGCGCTGCATCGGCACTCACCCGGGTACCGGCTGATCCTCAACAACGTGCTGTTCCCGGCGGCGAAGACGCGTGAGCGGAAGACGTGAGGAGACCGTCGGGTTAGACATCGGGGGCGGCTTATGGCATAATACCGGGCACGATAGCCAAAGCGTATCATGCCGCGCTTGCGGCCTTTGGGTCCCCCAGTCACAGGAGTGCATCCCCATGCCAAGAGACCTCGACGTCATGCCCAGCTTCACGCCGGGCGAGCTCACGTTCCCCGCGATTCCCCTGTTCCAGTACCAGGGGGATCTGAAGTCGGAGACGGCGGCCGGCCTGAGCAAGCCGGAGGCCATTCGGCTGATGGACCACATGCTGTCCATCCGCAACTTCGAAGAGATGGTCATCAAGCTCAAGAACGGCAAGTTCGAGCCGCTGGAGCGCTACAAGTTCATCGGCGCCACCCACCTGTCGATCGGACAGGAGGCGGTGGCTGTCGGAGCGATCTCGGTGATCAACGCCGATGACTACATCACCAGCACGCACCGGGGGCACGGGCACTCGATCGCCAAGGGTGCGTTCGCGCTCGAGCGACAGAGCCCGGACTACCTGCTCGACTTCGTGGATGGCGACGGGGACAAGGGCGACCCGGACGGTCTGCTCGACTGCGCGCTGCAGATGCACTTCAACCGCACGATGGCCGAGCTGTTCGGGAAGGAGGAGGGTTACTGTCGGGGGCGCGGGGGCGGCATGCACATCGCCGACTTCCACGCCGGTCACCTCGGAGCCAACGCCATCGTCGGGGGCTCGTACGCGATTGCCGTCGGCGCCGCGATGGCCGCGCAGAAGCTGGGGAACGGCCGGCTGTGCCTGTGCTTTGTGGGTGATGGGGCAACCAACAACGGCATCGCCCACGAGGCCTACAACTTCGCCGCGATGGCGCAGTTCGAGCAGGGGTGTCCCGTCATCTTCCTGGTGGAGAACAACGGGTACGGGATGACCGGGCAGGAGCGCGGCGAGGTGACCGGCATTGAGTACCTCGCGCAGCGTGGTACGGGCTACAACGCAGTCAACATGCATGCCGAGACGGTCAACGGGATGAACGTGCTGGCGGTGCGCGAGGCAGTGACCCGGGCCGCCGCGCTGTGCCGCAACGGTCAGGGCCCGGTCTTGCTGGAGTGCATGACGTACCGCTACATGGGCCACTCACTCAGTGACACGCGCGAGACGTACCGCAGCTCGGAGGAGGAGGCGGCGTGGGAGGCGTTGGACCCGGTCAAGACCTTCGCCACGGCGCTGGTCAAATCGGGCATCGCCACGAAGGACGAGGTGCGCCTGCGTCGCGACCTGGCGCGCGAGCGGATCGAGCGGGCCACGATGTACGCGTACAAGGCGACCGATCCCGATCCGGCGACGATCTACGAGGGTCTGCTCGCGGAGACGACGAGCGACAAGGTGGAACCGCGCTGGGCCACCCCCCGCGAGGCCTTGACCGCGGACCCGGCCCAGCAGAAGCGCGACGGACAGGGCAAGATCCTGTACCGTCACGCTGTGATCGAGGCGTTGACCGAGGAGATGCTGCGCGACCGGCGCGTGGTGCTCTATGGCGAGGATGTCGCCGACTATGGGGGCGCCTTCCAGGCCACCAAGGGCCTGTTCGGCATCTTCGGTCGCGACCGCGTGTTCAACGCGCCCATCTCCGAGGCGGCGATCGTGGGCACCGGGGTGGGGGCGGCGATGGCCGGGCTGCGGCCCGTCGTTGAGCTGATGTACATCGACTTCATCCTCATGACGATGGACCAGACCGGCAACCAGGCCGCCAAGGCCCGCTACATGTTCGGCGGGAAGGCGAAGATCCCGCTCGTCATCCGCACCACCGTCGGCGGCGGCAAGGGCTACGCCGGCCAGCACTCGCAGAGCCTCGAGGCGGTGGCGACGATGTTCCCCGGCCTCAAGGTGATTGCTCCCAGCACGGCCTACGATGTGAAGGGCTTGCTCAAGGCGGCCATCCGCGACGACAACCCGGTGGTCTTCATCGAGCACCAACTGTGCTACACCGAGCGTGACGAGGTGCCGGCGGAGGAGTACACGATCCCGATCGGGCAGGCCCGCGTTGCCCGCGAGGGCGCGGACATCACCGTCGTGGCCTACAGCTACATGTACTGGAAGGCGATGGCCGCGGCCGAGTTGGCGGCGGAGCAGGGCATCTCGGTTGAGGTGGTGGACCCGCGCACGCTACGCCCGCTGGACGTCGATACCATCGCCGGGTCGGTGAAGAAGACCGGCCGGCTGCTGGTTGTCCAGCAGGCTCCCTCGGTGGGCTGCTACGGCGAGCACATCTGCTACGCGGTGCAGGACCGGTGCTTTGCCGACATGAAGGCGCCGGCGCGGCTGGTCGCCGCGCACGATGTGCCGCCGCCGATGGCGGGGACGTTGGAGGACGAGAACCTCCCCTCGCCGGAGAAGATCCTGCGCAACATCCAGGAGCTGATGGGGGCCTAGAAGAGAGGCCGGTTGTGTTGCCGGCGTCCGCGAAAGGCGGGCCTCCAGGCCCATGTCATCCTGAGGAGCGCATGCGGCTTCGCAGAAGCCGCAGCGACGAAGGATCACATTCCGCATACACGCGCCTTCGGCTGATGCAGATCCTTCGCCAGAAGACCGCGCAGCGGTCCAGAAGACCGCATAGCGGTCTGGGCTTAGGATGACAGGCAGGCGGAACGACGCGGGAAGCAGCGGCGTCGTCCCGCTCGACACGCCTCCCCGCCGACCGGGACGGTCGGCCTAGCGTTATGCCACCAGGCAGTGAGCCGCACCTGGTTGAGGGAACAAAGAGGCCCGCCGCGAGGCGGGCCTCTTCCACATCCAGAACGCGAAACGCCGCGCGGCTGCGCGGCGGAAAGGGGGGGCCGGACGGGAGCTGGGTCGGCGCAGGGCGCCTACAAAGCCGCGAGCCCGCCGAGTGGCTGCCGTACCGGTTGCATGAGGGAGATGATCTCCTGGTGGTGATGCCGACAGGCATTCACCCAAGATGCTGACTACTCCGGTTCAGGCCAGGCGGGCTCGCGCGAAGACTGCCATAAGCTCTATTTCCCGATCGCCTCCCGCTACAACCCCGGTGCACCCCAACGGCTGATGTTGGCCTCCGCGCCCACTCCTGCCACCGCACCTCACGACCCCTTGCCTGATGCTTCATCGCCCGTCGCTGGGCTCTATCCTGTTGCCAAGGGCATTATACCCGGGGTGCGGGGTGGTGAAACCTCCCGGACGTGGCGGCCGGCCGCGTCGGGGTGTAGACCCCGCGCCGCCGTTCGGGGCGGCGCGGGCAAAGAGCCACAGAGGGGGTAGTGTGTGTGGCGCTCATTCCCCGGGGCAAGCCCCGGGGCTAAGTGGCGTGCGCTCAACCGGAGCGCACGCCGGCCGCCCTCCGGGCGGCACGGCAACACCCGGTCCTGCGCGCAAGCCCTCATCGGTCTCCATCCGAGCCGCGCGTG
>CAZIWQ010000569.1:0-5123 GCA_964542355.1 uncultured Armatimonadia bacterium | reverse complement strand
CGAAGGATCACATTCCGCATACAAGCGCCTCCGGCTGATGCTGATCCTTCGCCGGAAGACCGCTGCGCGGTCGCGGCTCAGGATGACAGGCACCCGGAACGACGGGAAAGGCAGCGGCGTCGGGACGCTCGACCTACGCGACCGCGTGCGAGCCGGTCCTGTGTCCGGCCGCTCGGCTAGCTGCGCCCGGCGCGGGCGGCCTCGGCGATCGACCGGATCAGCTCGAGCTGCTGCTCATCCTGGGCGACCGCATCGACCAGCTCGCGGGCGGCGGGGTCATCGATGTGGGCCACGGCATCGATGACGGCCCAGCGCACATCCTCCTGGGCGTCCTGGAGGCCCTCCTTGAGGGCGGGGACAGCCGCGGGGTCGGCAATACTCCCCAGTGCCCGCGCCGCCGCCTGGCGGACGACCCACTCGGTGTCGTGCAGGAGTTGGGCGAGGGTGGCAACACTATCGTGATCGCACATCTGGCCGATGGCCCGGGCGGCCGCGGTGCGCACATTGGCGTCGGCGGCACCGAGGGCGCGCCGCAGCGCCGGTAGCGCCGCGGGGTCGTTCTGCTCGCACAGCGCGTCGGCGGCGGCCCGCTGCACGGTGGGCTTCTCGTCCACCAGCGCATCGACCAGTTTCGGCACCGCCCGCGCGTCGTGCAACTCCTTGAACGCCCAGGCCACCACCTCACGGACCTCGCCGGACGGGTCGTCGAAGCTGCCCAGCAGCGCCTCCACCGCAGCCTCGCCGCCGATCTCACGCAGGGTCCACGCCGCGGCCCGCCGCACCGTCGGCCGCTCGTCGTGCATCAACTCAACGACCAGGTCGGTGCTGTGCGGGTCACCAATCTCGCGGATCGCCCACGAGGCCGCCGCGCGCACATTCCAGTCCTCGTCCCCCAGCGACCGGATCAGCGCCGGGATCGCGCCCTTCCCGTGCCGACGCCCCAGCGTCAGCGCCGCCTCCTGGCGCCGGGCGGGCTCCGGGTGCTCCAGCTCAGCCTTCAGTTCGGTGAACTCGGCCCCCGTCACGGGGGAGGGGAGCGTCTCCACCGCCGCAGCCAGTCGGGCACCGAACTCGCCCAGTGACCTGCGGTCGAACTCCGGGGGGTAGGTCACCAGCGTCGCCCGCTCCGGGTTGAACGGACTGGCCGTCCCCTCCTTGGCGATGACCAGCACCGTCTTCTCCGCCGCCTGCGCATAGCCGAGTTGGTACATGACACTCGGGTCGCGGGCGGTGATGTCAGCCACCACCAACTCCGCCCGCGCCAGATTCTGATGGAGCGGCTCCACGTACGGCGCGACCATGAACACGTTCTCGGCCTGCACGCAACGATAGCGTGCGGCGAGCGAGGGCGTCGCGAAGGCAACACAGACCCCGTGGGTCCACAGGTCGGCGTAGTAGGGGTCAGACGGCATCAGTACCAGACACAGCCCTCGATCGCTCTCCATGGGGCATCGTCTCCATGCAGGATTCTCACTCAGCCACCGGTATTCGAGACCCAGAGCTTGCGTACGCGCGCGCCCTCCTCGCGCCCCGACAAGGTCAGCACATGCGTGCCTGCCGTGAGCCCGCAGGGCTCGGTGGAGCGGACCAGGTGCCAGGTCCGCATCTGGCCATCGTTGCCGAACGTCCGGTCCGGCCCATCGTCAAACCGGAGGTTGAACGAATTGCCCTTGTCGTCCTCCCACCAGCACTCGGCCACCACCGAGTAGACGCCGGCCACGGGGATCTGCACCGCCCATTGGGCGGTCCCGTGGTTGGAGCCCGGGGGCCACGGGTTGCCGCTGAAAGCCTCGTCGCGAGGCACCGTAGCATAGTCCGTGACGACCATCGGCGCGAGTGCCTTGCCCGCGCCCAGCGGCAGCTCGATCTCCACGATGTGCGCGATGGTGCGGACGGTCAGCGGGAGGGTGATCTGCTGGTCCCCGGCGGTGACGACCGCCTGCAGCGCCGTGCACTGCCCGACGAGTGCCGCCGCCGGCGCCACCGTGAGGCTGACCGTGGCCCGGGCGTGCGGGGCCACCGAGACCTGCGCCGGCGCGACCGCCACCTCCATCTGCGCCGGAGCGCCGACGACACTCACGCGCGCGCTGACGGGATCGCCGGTGGTGTTGCCTACAGTGAGCGCGATGACCGCGGGGTGCTCCGGCGCCGCATCGACCTCCGCGGCGGCCGCCCGCGCCCGTAGCGGCGTGAACAGCGGGACGAGGTGCGCCAGCGAGTAGGGCAGGAACGCCATGCTGCGGATGTTGGGCCCATTGTGCTCGTAGCAGATGCGGGCGATGTCACCGAACACCGGCTCGCCGCTGTGGCGATAGGCATAGCTCAGCGCCGAGAACTCCTCCTCACCGCCGTAGCGGTAGGCCCCCTTGATGCGCGGCGCCTGCTTGTAGTAGAACATCCCCGGCGGCCCCATGGCTTCGGTGGTGATCCAGTTGCCGATCCCAGTCGCCGCCAAGCGGGCGCGAGGATCACCGATCGCCTCGTACGTCCGTGCCAGCCCGCGGCCCACGATCCCATGCATGAAGCTGCTGCCACCCTCGTACGAGGGCTGCTCACTGATGGGGATGGAGAGCACCCCGCGCATCGGGTCCTGGACCGACTCGATCCAGTCGAGGACCTTCTCCATCGCACGCTTGTAGCGCGGGTCGTACGTTGCGTTGTACAGGCCCGCGAGCGCGATCAGTGTCCAGCCCGGGCCGCGCTCCTGCCCCCCGGCGCCATAGGCGTCCTTCTCGACCGTCCACACGTACCAGTTGCCCATCTGCTCAAAGGTCTCTTTCGCGCGGGGGTCGCCGGTGAGGAAGTAGTACGTGATGAGACCCTCCACCCAGGAATGATCGTTGCTGAAGCCTCCCAGGCAGTGGTCAGACACCCAGCCCGTCTCCACGATGTGGCGGGAGTTGTGGTGATGGGGAGCCCCGAGCAACTGCTCGCGACCGGGGGCCCAGTGAATGCAGTCGATGTCACGGTAGTGCCGCGCCGCCTGGTCCCCCAGCTCCCAGAACCGCTCGTCCCCGCTGCGCAGGTATTGCAGCAGCAGGGCATGGTGATGGTCATACTCCTGGTTGCTCCAGAAGGTATATGCGGGACCATAGCCCCACTCGAACGTGTCGTCACCGAAATTGTCGATCCCGTACTCCTTGCGCTGCTCGCGCTTGCCCAGATAGCCGGTGAGCATGCGCTCAGTCGCAGACTCCCATTCGGGGAACACGGCCGGCAGCGCAGGGGCCCATTCCCCCAGGGCCAGGGAAGCTGCGACGTACGGCGGATCGACGACGGCCCGCAGCGGGTGTTCGAACGCCTGGAACGGCGCCCCCTCGCCCGGGGCGGGGTCATCGGCAAAGCGGATGAGCAGCTCGTGCCAGATACCCTCGCCCTGGTACAACACGAATGGGTCGTTGGCCAGCGCGGGCTTGAGGTCCAGCTCGACGCCCGACCGTGTGCACGTCACGGCCTTGGGTGCCATCTGCCAGAACCAGCGGCAGGCGACATCGAAGCCGACCCGGCCCTCGCGCACGCTGGTCCATCCCGCGAGGCGCCCCCTGTCGGTGAGCTCGAAGACAGCCGGGCCCTGGCGCTCCGGGCGCCCCGCCACTGCCGCTCCGGGGGCGCTGTCCGTAACGGCGCGGTCCCGCTCCCCGAGCTTCCACCGCAGGCTACCGGCATCGGCGGTCTCCTGCACTACCCGCAGCGCGCCGTCACCGCCGAGCGTCCCGCGGCTCCAGCCGTTGGCCCCGGCCGCGGCCACGGCCACCGACCGGTCGGCCGGGACCTGCCACGGGAGCGCCACCGTCACCCGGCGCAGCACCTCGCGGCCACTGGCCTCCTTGTGGGTGAAAGTGTAGTGCAGGCGGGTTGCAGCGCTGCCGGCGAAGAACTCCTGGTACAGGTCATACTCGCAGAAGGTCGCACCGTCCGCGGCGCGGTGTCGACCGATGCGGCGGACCACGGCGCGCAGCGGCCCGGCCTCGAGCACCTCACACGTGGTCACCGTATCGGCCACGGTCGAGAACGCCTGCTGGTCCTTCTCAATCACGATCCCCCACCGGTCCTCCGCCGACTTGACCGGCGTACCGTTGACGGCCACCGCCCCAAACAGAGCGCCGCTGCGCTTGCTGACCGTTGCCCGGAGCACGCCGGTGTCGATCTGGACGGCGTCGGCCCCGTCCGTCACCGCGACGCGCACGGCGCCCGGGCCGGACGCACTCACGCCACTGCCGTATTCGAGCCGGTAGCGCGCGGTGCCCCGCTCGCCGACGGTGACGGGGAAGCTCACCAGCACCCACTTGGCCGAGCCATCCGGCCAGCGCGCCAGCACCCGCGCCTGATGTGCCACTGCCTGCCCACCGGCATCGGCAACGCGCAGGTGGGACATGTCGCTCAGAGCGCCGTAGGCAAAGGGCACGCCCTGCGTGGCAATCTCACCCCGTCGCGCGACGCCGGCTGTCTCGGTCACTGTGAGGGCGACAGAGGCGACTGTCGCCGCGGGTCCCGGCCGGTATAGCGGGCTCCCGGAGGCCGGGCCGCCGACGGGGGGCGCGTCCCCGGCTGGCGGCCGTCCCGCCACCGGCCCGGACCGCCCCACGGCGACACCGGCACGCGATGACGGGACAAACACCACTTCATCGACGAGGCAGGCCTCGTCCCCCTCGCGCTGCAGCTCGACGCGGACGCGGCTCCCCGGCTGCAGTGCCACGCCGCGCGCGCACGCCCACCACCAGGAGAAGTCATCGGCAGAGAGCAGGCTGGAGATAACCTTCCGGTCGCCGACTTTCAGGCGAAGCTGCGACTGCCCCGTGGGCTCGTCGCGCACATGAACGGCCACCGTGTAGTCGCCGGCCGTGCCGCGGAACGGCACCTCGATGGCTCCCGCCGCCGCCGTCGGCTGCACGGCGCCTTGCAGAGCCTCCATGCCATCCAGTGTCGCGTGCGTCGCCGGCACTCGCACGCAGCCGGTGACGAGCTCGGCCCCGCCCCAGAACACGTCGGTGGCGAAGGGATCGTCATCCGGCGTGTCGGCCAGGTCCTCGACACGGAACGTGATGGTTGCCGGCTGCGCGCGCTCCAGGAGCGCGGCCGGCACGGCGACCGTGTGGAACCGCCGCTCCGCGGGCAGCTCGTTG
>CAZIWQ010000568.1:0-5144 GCA_964542355.1 uncultured Armatimonadia bacterium | reverse complement strand
CCGGAGGCCCGGTTCGTGCGGCCGCCGACGGGCTGGCCAAAAAACAGCGGCGTCGGGCCGTTGGGCCTACTGAGCCCTGTCCGTTCTGTTGGTGCCGTTCATCCTCTTCATCCTGCCTATCCTGTTGAGTCCATATGCTGAGTCCGTTAGCGGCGGAGGCGGGCCAGGGGGAAGCTGTCGAGCAGGTAGCCGGCGCGGGAGGCCTCCCCGCGCGCCAGTGCGCGCTCGACCAGTACCAGCGTCGCCCGGGCCTCCGTCCGCTCCGCGTCCGTGCACTTGGCCTCGGACACCGTCTTGCGGGCGGCCTCCAGGCGCTCGCGCAACCCCGCGGCTTCCCCTGCGGGGATGGCTGCCGAGGCATACACCCGCTCCACGGTGGCGGGGGTGACGAGGTACGAGCGCAGAGCGTATGCCGGCAGTGTGAGCTCCAGGAGGTGGCCCGTCACGCGCTGCTCGCGCGGGGAGACCGTCCCGGCCGCGGGAGTGTCCGGCAGGTCATGCTCACTGCTACTGCCGAGTGGCAGCGCCGCCGGCAGCATGCGGCCCGTGACCAGCGGCAGCTCGGTGGCAATCCCGGTGGCGAGGTCCTCGAGGTCCGTCCTCGCGCCGAAGGCAACGTGCGCCGTGACCGCGTAGGGCATCCGGTTAACCAGGTACAGGTAGCGCTTCGCCTCGCCCTGCCACTCGCGCATGCAGACAGGATCGGCCATGCCCGGGACGTCGGTGAACCGCACTCGCGGGAGTGCGCGATAGTAACGGGCGAAGTCGCGCAGCTCGTCCTCGTGCCCCATCGAGGTGACCGTATAGCCGCCGTAGGCCAGGCTGGCCGCGTCGAGCTCGGCCACGGCGTGGGCATAGTACTCGAGGAAGTTGCGTCCGGAGGCCGTCGGCTGCGAGACACGCCAGGGATGGCACTGCCACCAGAAGCCCGGGATCGGCTGGTCCTTGCCGATGGCACTCTCGAAGTAGCGCAGGTGGAAGGCCGTCGCCGGCTCTGCGGAATGCTTGAATGGGGCGATGCCCTCACTGAGCAGGTCAATGTCGCGGGCCAGGATCTCGTGTGCAATCGGCCCCGCGCCCCCGCCGTGGATGCGGAAGAACGGGTAGTCGATGGGGTACATGACGCGCCGCAGCACGATCCCCGCATCATGCTCGTAGAGCTTCATGTCGAAGCCACCCTCGCGGTAGAGCTGCTCCGTGGAGCGACCGCCGGGGCGCCAGGCGTCGAGGTTGTACAGCGGGTTCACGTTGTTACCGTCGACGGCGTAGTAGGTCAGATACAGCTTGAGGTCCGGTCGGCGGCGGCGCAGCCGTGCCGCGAGGTCGACGTACAGGTCGTGGATCTTCTCACACCGCCACCCAACCCAGCGCTCATAGGCGTTCGCCGTCAGCCACCGGTAGCGCTGGGAGAAGCGGGCGGGCCCGGTCTTGTCGGCGGGCACGCGCAGGCCCGTCTCGCGCTCAAACCGGCCGACGAGGTAGTCGTCATAGCCGGATTGGATCGAGCCGAACCACACGCAGTTCCCCTGGCCGACGATCAGTGAGAGACCCTCCAGTGACGGGTGCTGTGAGTAGCGGTCGGCGGCCTCCTCGACGTAGTCCACCAGCGCCTGCTGCGTGACCGGATGGAGCACATTGTAGTACGGCGGGTTGAAGTAGAACCCTCGCGACAGCGTGCCGTCCCACGTGACCAGCTTGGGGCTATCGGCACCGGCCCAGACCTCTGCTTCGGTCTGTCCCGCCCACTCGTCGCGCAGCGTGAGCGTCCCGGCGAAGTACATCTCGGGGAGGAAGCGGACGCCCCGGCGCTCACACAGGCGGAGCGCATACTCGACCCAGTCAATCGTGTGGCGTCCGTCGCCGGCACCCATACGGAAGCCCTCGCGCGCCGAGGGGTACATTGTGCCCAGGTACCAGGCGATGGGATAGCAGATCAGGTCCTGCCCCGAGAAGCGCAGGTAGTCGATGAGCCGCGCGAAGCTCTTGTAGACTTCCGGTGCGCTGAAGTCGAGGCCACCGTGCTCGAGACAGATCGTCGGGTCTTCCCAGTAGTTGCCGATGTGGCGACCACCATCGGCGGGGACGCGCATCGCCGCCGCAGGCAGCCCGGCGCCGGTCTCGTAGACCTCAATCCGGGCCACGGCCGCCGGGCGCCCCGTCTCCAGGGTCATGAACTCGAATGCGAGGTCCTCCTCCCGCGCCGTGAAGTAGATCGGGAGCTGCACCAGCTTGCCGCTGAGCCGACAGTCATCGCCGCAGAAGTAGCCGGTGGCCACGTCGTAGGTGTTGCCGGTGTGGTGCGGGGAGTTGGCGACGATGTCGCACGAGCGCGGCTTATCGTCCGGGTAGGTCACGACGGCGACATGCCACGCGCCGGGGGTCTGCAGCCGGAGGCGATAGGCGATACGGTCGCCGCGGGTCGGCCCGGCCTCCCGATAGGCCCCCAGCGGGGACGGCACGACCGCGGACTTGCCGGTGCTCGTGAAGCGTTCCGGCCCAGACTCGGCGGAGCAATCCACGCGGTCCACGAGCTTGAGCTCGGCCGCGGGGTCGGCGACGCCGTCGGTGGGCCTCTGGCGAGCGATCGGAGGGACGACCAGGAAGTAGCTCGACAACGCCGGCGCGACCCGTCCCGCGGGCCGGCAGTGCACGCGGTAGACACCCTCGCGCGCCAGGGCCGCGTTGGGCACGCCGAGCGAGGCCTCACCCCAGCCCCGGGCGGGAGCGGTGACACTCACGGTGGCGGAGAGGACGGTCGCCTCGGTGGGATCGGTGATCTCGACCTCGTAACGCCCCGCCACCGCCTGGGAGGTAGCGTTGTAGTAGCGGAGGGGGAGCCTGTCGCCGCTGGTGCGCTCGAACAGGGTGCGGCCCAGGTCGAGCGTGAGCGGCAGCACAAACCGCGCGGCTTCGGCGGCAACCTCCTCGTCACTGAGCGGCGCGTTGAAGACCTTGACCTCATCGATCAGGGCGTTCGCGGGGTACTGCCGGTTGTAGGAGCCGATGTAGAACACCTTTGGGTCCACCGGCGTCCACGTGGCGCCGCTGTGGATAGCGACCTTCCCACGTTGCTTGACCATCGGCCTTCCGTCGATGTAGAGCCTGACCTCTTCCCCATTCTCCCAACACCCCGCCAGGTGATGCCAGGCATCGGGCTCCCAGTTGCGCGCACCGGCCGAGACGAGCGGGGGACGGATGTCGAACCGGATCGTGCCATCCGTCGGACCGGACTTGAGAAACCATAGCCACAGGGCATTGATGACCTGGGCGGGGTTCAGATAGCTGTTGAACTCATCGGCGAAGTAGATGGCGCTGGCATTCAGGCCCGCTTTAGTAGCGGCCACCCACAGCGAGATGGCGCCACGGTCCTTGCGGACGTTCCCGGCCGCGGCATAGGACAAGAGGATGCCGGCGGTGGCGCGGAGGGCCTGGCCGCTGAGTCCGGGGGCGAACTGGCAGCCGGTCGCCGTCAGCGGCTCGGCCTTGCCGCCAGCCGCGGTGGCTGTCGGGCTCCCATCAAACGGGGCATAGAACAGGACCTGCGGGGGCTTGCGGGGCGTGGCCGGTGGCGGTGCCGTCGCGGCGTCCGGGGCCGGCGTGGGGGCCGGCGAGGCTGCCAGGGTCCCCGCGAACGCGCTCTGGGCCTGCTCCGGGGTGAGCGCCCGGTCGTAGACGCGCAGCTCATCGAGTGCCCCGTCGACCAGGTACTTCCCGTTCCACTCACCGCCGATGTGGAGCCGGCGGGGGTTGCCCAGGGCGGCCGCGTCCCACGTGGCCTTGCGCTCGGCGGCCGGCTTGCCGTCGAGGAACAGCCGCAACCCGACGGCACTGTCCCACGTGACGATGATGTGATGCCATTCGCCGGCCTGCCAGCCATCCGCCACGGCGCCGACATTGAGGCGTTCCGTGGTGCGCAGGTCGAAGCCGATGCCGCCGCCGCCGCCCGCCAGGGCGAAGTGCCCGGCCTCAGCGGGCTGACGGTCATCGCTGACGAAGACTCGCCGCAGGCGCCGGGATGCCGGCGCAGCGGCGTCCCAGTTGGGTCGGAACCATAGCTCGAGGCTCCCCGCCCGGGCGTTCCACAGGCCGCGGGCAGGCAGCATCAGGCTGCAGGGGAAGTGGAGCGAACCGATCTCGGCGGCCTCTCCCTGCTTGCCCGGCGTGTCCCGGCTCAGCGCGTATGATGATGTGCCGTAGCCGCCGGCGGCGACCGCAGCGTCCGCCGTTCCGTTGAACGGCATGTGCAGGAGCGTACGGGGGGCGTCCTGGGGGTACGCAAGTCCGGCGGCCATGAGCGCCACGCCACCGACCAGGACACACAGATCGGGGCGATGCCGGGGATGGCGTGCAGGCACAGAGCGGGTGGAGGAGCCATGCATGGCGGGTCGCCCCCTGGCAGGTGACGAATGGGAACAGGTGAGGCCTATTCCCCCTCGCCCTCCCCCCGCCCTCTGCCGACACAGCACCGTGCGCGGACGTGAGGGACAGCACAGCGACCTAACAGGATGGATAGGATGAGCAGGATGAACGTCGCCCCGGCGTCACTTCCACCCGTATAGCGGCAACACCATGTCCGCCAGTCGCTCCTGCCAGTTGGGTCGATGGAAGCACTCGTCCCAGAGCTGGTCTGCGCTCGCGCCGTAGACCTCGGCGAAGTAGCCGTGGTCGGTCGGGTCGCCTCTCTTGCCAAGGGCGGATTCCGTCCGCGGGTCGAGCGCCATGCGGTAGAACAGCTCTGCCCGGCACTCAAACCCGTCCTTTCTGGCTGCGGGGTTGACGCGCGCAAGCAGGAATGCATCCCACAGGGCCGCCCGCTCGTACATCATCTGCAACTCACCCGGGGGCATCGTGTCATCCCCCCAGCGCCAGTTCACAACGGTACGCCAGTCCAGACCTCCGTTACGCGAGACGTCCCCAGCAAAGTTGCTGAACCCACGATGGTCCTGCGGCGTATCGATGCAGTATATCTCAAGGTTCGTGGGAAAGCCCTCCTGAAGAGGGTCTATCAAGCTCCCATAGGCGAGAGCCCTTGACTCCAAGTCATGGCCGAGGTAGTGGAGGTACCTGCCCGTGCTGGGGTGCAGCTCGCGGCTGTCCTGGAGGAGTGTGCCATTCTTCTGCATGAAGGTGTCGCGGTACTTCTG
>CAZIWQ010000567.1:0-5150 GCA_964542355.1 uncultured Armatimonadia bacterium | reverse complement strand
TAGGAGAAGCAGTCGATGTACATGCCGTTGGCGCCGCACTCGTTCATCGCGAAGTCCACGTCGTAGTCGAGGTACTTCATCCAGCTATTGGTCGCGACCGGCGCCGGTCGGAAGCCCAGTCCACCGGCCGCGATGCCCGCCGGCGGCGGGTTCTGGCGCGCCAGGGGCGAAGGCGCCAGGTCAGCCTTCCCGACGTCCTCCCCCGAGACCATCGGGTACCGCCACACCAGCCGGTAGCCGGCCGCGAAGTCATCCTTACCTACGTAGGCCGGGCTGTAGTGCAGGTCATAGGCCGGCCTCCCCTCGGCATTCAGCACGATGCTGTCGCGGTAGGGGTCCTGCTCCCAGGTGTCCACGTGGACGCGGCTTTCCAGCGGCGGCTCCATCATCACCAGCGTCCGGATCGTCGGGTCTACCGCGTGGATCTTCGCGGAGGCCTCCTGCCACCAGCGCTTGTGGTCCTCGCGGCTATAGGGGTACTGGTAGTTCGTCCAGGGGTGCATGCACGCCAGGTGGACGTGCCTGTCCTTCGTTCGGCCGCGAATGCTCTCAACGCTCTCCCTGGCGACCGAGCTGACGTGACCGAAGAACGCGAAGGGGCCGGCGAGGGGGAAGTTCACATCCCAGTCCCGGCGCACCTGGTTGATGAAGTCCCAGTAGTCGTTGCTCGGGCGTGGGTAGAGCGCCCACTCCATCGTATAGGCGGCCCCGGGAGGCAGACCGAAGTTGATCGAGAACACGGAGGTCCGCCCCGGGATGTGCCGCACCCGGGCCTGTGCGCGCAGCAGGTCATCCTCCGCCAGCCAGCCCAGGCCGCTGTGCTCCTGGCCGCAGAAGACGGTGGGGTTCATGTCGATGCTGTCGGCGTAGTTGCTGCCGGCGTCGCCATCGCCGCCGATGTGCAGGACGGGCAGGGGGCCGCCGGCACTGAGGTCATAGGCGAGCTCCAGCCCCAGGTCCGCAGGCGTGAGGTTCTCGATCTGCTCGCTCACGCGCACTCGCGGCCCGTCCAGCCTGAGGGTCCGGGTGAGGCGATAGTAGCTGCCTTCAGCCACCACCAGGCCTCCGGCAGGCGTCAGGTCCGCCTTGCGGACCCGCCACTCCTGTGGCTTGCCACCCGGGTCGCGATCCGGGCAGGACAGCCAGTTGCGGTCGCCGTCAGGCCAGGTCAACGAGGTCTCCAGCACGTAGTGCTCGTCGCCCACCTGCACCGCCAGTGCCCCCGCCGGTGTCATCACGAGACTGAAGCCCTCACCCAGGACGCGCTTGCCTGCGGGCAGCGGGCGGGTACGTGCCCGTTCGGCGGCAGCGCGGTAGCGAATGGGCAGGTAGCCGACGCTGACGTCACCCAGGACAATCGGGAGGTTCTTGCCGCCGAACCATACCGGCTGGGCCACGTTGGCGAGATGAAGCTTGTTCTCCCTGTCACCCGACAGCAGATCGGAGACATCCAGGACCGCCCAGAAGGCCTCCTCGCCCTCGTGGGCGAGGCGCTTATCGAACTGCTTGAAGTCCGGGGAGAAGACCACGTTGAGGCGGCTATCGCGCATGACCAGCTCTTCGTGCTCCATGCCCGGCACTTTCCACTGCACGTCACGGTTGAGGTTGCGCGAAGGGGAGTTGCGCAAGCCGCCAAGGCTCGGAGAGACCTTCTGTCCGTTGATCTCCACGGCCAGAAAGGTATTCCAGCCGCTGTTGGGGGTGGGCGTGTCCAGGCGGGCCTGAATCCGGAGCACGCGCAAGAAGCCTTCCTTGGCCGGAACCGCCGGTACGGACAGCTCCAGCCCCTGTCCCATGGCAAGGCTCAGGGGCAACTCCCGCGCCTGCCAGACCGGCTCGACCCCAATCCGCACCGAGGGGTCAGCCGCCCAGATCGCAGTGGCCAGGACAATGAGCATGGCGACAAGGCAGATGGTGCGCTTCATGGAATGCCTCCCGGACTGGGGGCGGAGCCCCGAGACGTTGACCGGCAGAGCGGTCTACGGGAAGATGCGGTGACCGGTGCGGCCGACGAGGGCGTCGATCAGCAGCCATAGGCCCGCGGCGCTGTACTCGCCCAGCACCAGCCCCAGGAACGGTGCGCGCAGCGAGCGATAGAGCTGCACCGAGCCGTACCGCCCCACCAGGCTCTTGGCCAGCCACCCCACGAGGAAGGGGAACCACATGCGCGAGGCCTCGTAGCCGTTGCCCACCACGTAGCCGATGGGATGCACGGGGAACCAGACAAACTGCTGGCGCAGTGTGATGAGCAGGTAGGTGAAGGCTCCGCCGGCGAGCATCGCCACGGTCCGGCTCAGATCCCACTTCTCGGGAGACATGATGAGCGTCTTCAGCCGTTCGGCGTTGGATCGGGGGCCGCTGAGGAAGAACCACGGGTGCATCGCCAGAGCGCCCTTGGTGTAGGCCACTTGCAGCGACGCCCAGTAGGCGACCAGCACGGCGACCACGACGGCCAGGGCCATGGCGAGGTACAATTGCCGCCGGTCCATCTTGGCCTCATCGGCCATCTTGTGGGCGTGCATGATCTGGGGCATCAGGAAGCTCTTGAGGTCGTACATGAACACGTACTCCACGTAGCTGAGCACGGTCAGGGTGCGGGCCGGCACCGCCGGCGCTCCCACGAGGGCCTCCAGGATCAGGCTCGGCCGCATCTGCGTGGCCTTGGCGAACATGATCCCGCTCTCCACGACCAGTCGCGACATGCCCCAGCAGATCACCAGGAAGATGAGCAAGGTAGCCACAGCGTAGGCGGTCGACATCCCCGCCACCGTGAGCCACAGGACGATGAGCGCCGCCCCGGCCAGCAGGCCGCCGAACTCGGCGCGCACCGACATCGCCTCCGGCCGGCGGCCGGCCCCGCCCGCTTCGTCCCCGGACCAGAGCTGCCGCCACAGGTCCTGCAGGTGGCCGCGTGCCACCCACACCCCGTAGATGACGATGGCCAGGAACGCGCCCTGGTACTGGTTGTCGTCCAGGCGCGCCAACTGCGGGTTGCGGCCGATGGCGTCGGCGCATAGATGCTGCACGCGTCCGAACCACCAGAACAACCACAGTGACAGTGAGACCTCGGTGGTCAGGAAGTAGGCGAACCCGATCACCGAGAAGTGGATGTAGACCCGGGAGGAGAGCTGGCGCCACGGGATGCCGGCGAGACTCTCGAACAGGGGGAGGTTCTGGAGCTTCACCTCCGGGATGGCCGGGAAGTAGATGCGCAGGGCCTGGAGATTGTGGATGAGAAAGGGGATCGCAAAGCCGATCCAGACGCCCCGGTTGGCCAGGAACGCCACCGCCGAGATGCTTCGCCGCTGGGTGAGCACCATCTCCAGCGGCAGCTCGACCAGCGGGAAGACCAGATTCTCCTTCTCAATCCACTGCCGGCGAATGATGCTGCCCAGGCAGAACATGGTCAGGTACATCGCGGCGGCCAGGAGGCTCCAGGCTACCAGGGGCACGGCCCACTGCTCCCATGGGATCGCCTGTCCCGGCGGCGCGCCATCGTAGAACCAGCGGACCGCGGTGCCGTCCGCGGGCGGTGCCATCCACTCCGGGACGAGGCCGAAGAACGCCTCCTCCCACTTGTTCTCCACCGAGGCCATGTAGTAGGGCGCCGTCATGACGGGGAACAGATACAGCGCCAGGCCGAAGGTGGGCAGCCCGGCGGTGACGGCCATCATCGCCATGGCGTAGAGCTTCTCCCCGCTCGACCACTGCGCCCGCCGCCGCAGCAACCCCGTCAGCCAGCTCAGCGGCAGCACGACTGCCAACAGCATCAGCACGGGCCCGAGCGGGAAATGGCAGCCACCCAGCTCGGACGCGGCCATGAACCCGTCGGTGTAGGCGGTGGCGGCGGTGAGGAAGGCCACGCCGAGTAGCCCGACGAGCGCCGCTCTGACCGTCAGGGGCTGTCCGGCGGGGTGCTGCGCTTCGGGCAGTGAGGGGCGGCCATGGTCGCTGCTTTCCAAGGACGTGTCCTCCGCGAAAGGTGCGCCGCCTCCGGACCGGCCGGAGGCGGCAGTGCGTAGCATGGTTCGGTCACCGGGGCGCGCTCACCTCCGTCTGTCGAGGGAGACTGGCACAGGACGGACCGGCGCCGCGTGGCGGATAGCGGACGTGAGGCAGTGCGAGGGGCTGGCACCGGGGGCACCGGAACGCAGGGAATCGCCCCCGGGCCGGCAGGTATCGCGGCCCGCGTCGCGAAACAGTAGGGGTGTCCGTCACTGACGCGCCACGCTCAGCCTGGCACTTCATTCACAGGAGGCCCACCGATGCGACGCGGTTTCACGCTCATCGAGCTGCTCGTGGTCATCGCCATCATCGCCATCCTGGCAGCGATCCTCTTTCCGGTGTTCGCGAGGGCGCGCGAGAAGGCAAGACAGACGAGCTGCCTGTCGAACGTCAAGCAGTTGTCCCTGGGGCTCATCATGTACGCCCAGGACTATGACGAGATGACAGTCATCTTCTCCCAGGGTCCCTCCGGGGGCAACCCGCAGTGGCACTACCTGATCCAGCCCTACCTCAAGAACGAGAACATCTACATCTGTCCCTCGCAGAACCCGACAGTGGTGTTCTATGGCCGCCTCATCAGCTATGGCATCCATCGCAGCACGGGCGTCTCCCTGGGGTCAATCCGCGAGCCGGCCGAGACGCTATCCCTGGCCGACGTGCGCTACATGGATGATGAGGCGAACTCGTGCTCTGTGTTCTATGTGGCACCGAGTGCCCCGCTCGGGTCATACGGGTGCCTCTCGAAGCGCCACAACGACGGACTCAACGTCGGCTTCTGGGACGGTCATGCGAAGTGGATGGGGCGCGAGGCAGTGTGGAGCAGCAGCATGTATGACTTCTGAGGGCGGGCCGCAACAGCTCCGCCTGGCACGCAATCGCCCCCGAGCGCAAGGAGCGGCCTCGCGACGGCTTCGCGGCCGCCCCTAGAGACCCGTTAAGCATGATGCCATGGGTCCGGCGCGTTGCACAGATTGGTCGGCGCAGAGCCCACGGGTGGGGTCGTTGTAGCCCGGAGGGCGGCCGCTACTTGCCACCGGCGGAAGCCGGTGGAAGCGGGTCCCCCAACCTCCCCCAGAGCCCCGATAGGGGCGGCAGAAGCCGTCCCCCGGCCCTGTACGCCGATTGTGCCGCCCCTATCGGGGCTC
>CAZIWQ010000566.1:0-5151 GCA_964542355.1 uncultured Armatimonadia bacterium | reverse complement strand
GCTGATGCTGATCCTTCGCTGGCGGACCGCGGAGCGGTCCTGGCTCAGGATGACATCGGCCGGTAGGTGGCGTCAGGGAGTCGGCTCCCGCCTGGCGTGGCCCGGTCCCCCGCAGGCGGTGGTGGACCCCTGCCGGACAAGCCGGCAGGGGTCGTCACGGACCGACTACCTGCTGTACGCCTGACCGACCTTCCGGATCGCCGCGGCGATCTTCTCCATCATCGGCGGATCGTACGTCGGGTGCACGCAGGTGAAGAACGTGCGCTCTTCCACCCACGCTGCATTGTCACAGTGGGTCCGCACGTAGTTGACGGCCTCGGGCCGCGTATTGGGGTCGCGGAACGGGTACTTGAGGTGCGAGGGACCGTTGTGCTGCTGGTAGACCTTCTCCTTGTAGCACTGCGGCCACAGGACCGGACCCGTGGGCACGCCTTCGGCGGCCACGGCCTTGAAGAAGGCGCGCCCGTCGACGGTCAGGCGGTCGGTGTCCAGGATGATCGGGTACAGCCAGTAAGCGTTCTGGCGCTCGGGGGTATTGATCGGCAGGCGCCAGATGTAGGGCTCGTCGCGCAGGGCCTCGTCGAGGATCTTCGCATTGCGGCGCCGGTTGGCCAGATTCCAGTTGTCGATGACCTTGAGGCACTCCAGGCCGATGGCCGACTGCATCTCGGTCATGCGATAGTTGAAGCCCCACATGTTGTGGATGTAGGGGAGCTTCTCCTCCAGCTCGAGCAGGCGCAGGCGCTCCGAGACGTCATAGCCGTGGTCGCGGAAGGAGCGGCAGATCCAGGCCACGTCTTCCAGGTTGGTGACCGTGCAGCCACCCTCGCCGCCGGTGGTGAAGTGCTTGGACTGGCAGAACGAGAAGGCGTTGCAGTGGCCCATCGAGCCCGCCTGGTGGCCCTTGTAGACCCCGCCGTGAGCCTGGGCACAATCCTCCACGACGAACAGGTTGTAGCGCTTGGCGATCTCGAGGATGGGGTCCATGTCACACATGCACCCGTAGAGGTGGACGGCGACGATGGCCCGGGTGCGGGGTGAGATCGCCGCCTCGATGCTCGCCGGGCTGATCGTGTGCGTCTCCTTCTCCACATCCGCAAATACCGGGACCGCCCCGGCCTGCAGGATGCAGAAGCTGGAGGCGATGAAGGTGTACGACGGGGTGATCACCTCGTCCCCGGGCCCGACCCCGAGCCCCGCCAGGGCAACGTGCAGGGC
Organism: uncultured Armatimonadia bacterium; assembly: GCA_964542355.1. Classification (GTDB taxonomy): domain Bacteria; phylum Armatimonadota; class Zipacnadia; order Zipacnadales; family JABUFB01; genus CAZIWQ01. Next base: position 3,933 of record CAZIWQ010000566.1, on the reverse strand, counting down.
ACTGGTGCCGTTGCTGGTTGAGATACCGAACTTGCACCCCACCCAGTCGGCGAACTTCTGCTCGAACTCCATCCCCAGCTTGCCGGTCCAGTAGTTGACCTTGCCGGTCCGCAGGGGCTCCATCGCCGCCTGGATCATCTCCTCGCTGAAGTAGGGCCAGGGGGGGATCGGATCGGTGTTGACGGGAGTGCCGCCATCAATCGCCAGCTTCTCAGCCATGGGTATCTCCTCCGGGAAGCGCCCGGCGGGCGCGAATGTCCAATGGTAGGGGACGCTATTCCGCGCCGGGCGCGCGATTCCTCCCGCCCCTCGAGCGTCATGCGGTACGCCGGACACTCCTGTCCGGCGCCGCCTGCCGCCCGACAGAGTGTCCGGCGTACCGGCGGAGCCTTGCGGGGGCAGTCCGGACGGCAGGAGGGAGACACCACGCCCACCGGCCGCTCTTCGAGCACTGCGGTCAGTCCGGGGCGACGACCTCGGCGATGGCCCGGAGCACATCGGGGAAGCTGAACGGCTTGCGCAGGTATGCCCGCGCTCCGAGCGCGGCGAACTCGCCCACCACATGCGGCTCGATGCGTCCGGTGATCACGATGACCGGTAGTGGCGTGGGAAGCGAGGGTGCGACGGCGAGCACCTCCCGACCGCCACCACCCGGCATCAGGAGGTCGGTGATCACGAGGTCAAACGCGCCCTCCCTCACCGCGGCCACGGCGTCGAGCCCGTTACGAACGCAGACGACCTCGTGCCCCACTGCCTGGAGGTTCTTGGCGAGTAACTGCCGGAGATCGTCTTCGTCTTCTGCGACGAGGATTCTCAGCGGACGAACGCCGCACGGTGCGGCGGCCGGGTCGCGGCCGTCGCTCTCCGCCGCTACCAGCCTGAGGGGATCGTGCACCGGGAAACGGAGTTCGAATGTCGTGCCCGCCCCCGGGGTGCTCCGCACACCGATCGTCGCCCCGTGGGCCCGCACGATGCCGTGCGTGACCGATAGCCCCAACCCGGTGCCCGGAACGTCGCTATCCCCGAGCCGACCCTTCGTCGTGAAGAACGGGTCGAAGATGCGGGGGAGGTCCTCGGGGCGAATGCCGGTACCCGTATCGGTCACGGTGACGACGACTTCGCCGAAACCCTCGCTCGCGGGCTCGTGACGGGAGATGACCGTCAGGGTGCCACCGGCGGGCATGGCGTGGCAGGCGTTGATGAACAAGTTGATGAACACCTGCTCCAATTGGCTCTGGTCGCCCGCGATCCGCTTGCCGGCGGCATGGTTGCCCCGGACTACCGCGACACCCGCGGTCTCCAACTGCCTGCCGACCACGCTGAGGGCTGCCTCGGTCGCCGTCTCGACGTGCATCGCCACACGGGCCGGCTCCCGGGGGCGGGCGAAGGCGGTGAGGCTCTGGCAGATCTCGGCGCCTCGCCGCGTGGCGCGCAGGACGAGGTCGGCCAGCTTCTCGTGCTCCCCGAGCGTACTGCTCAGCATCGCCCACTCGGCTCCCAGCATCATGCCGGCCAGCAGGTTGTTGAACTCGTGGGCGACGCCGGCGGCGATACCACCCACGAGCGCCAGCCGCTGGGCGTCCTCCGCGAGACGTAGCTCTGTCACGTCCCGGGCGAAGATCGCCAACTGGGTGACGTTGCCGTCGCTGTCCAGGATGGGCTGGATTGTGTCCGCGAAGTACCTGCCATTGCGGACGTCTTGGTAGTGCAAGGGCTCGCCGGCAGCGACAACCTCCTCGATTCTCGCCATGAGACCGGCCGCGTGCTCGGGCGCGAGCACGCCTGCCAGACGGCGGTCGATGAGGAGGTCCCATCTCGTTGCCAGGTACTCCGCGGCTGCTCCATTGGCCCCGAGGATAACACCGCGGGTGTCCACCAGCAGAGCGGCTTCACTGGTAGCGTTGAGGAGTGCCCAGCCGACGCGCTGGCTGGTGCGGAGGCGTTCCTCAAGGGCCAAGCGGTCGGCGATGTTGACAATCAGTCCACGGAGACCCGCCGGCTCTCCGGTGCGCACCACGGGACTCGAGTAGATCAGCCCGGGGAAGGCGCTACCGTCCTTGCGGACGAGAGTGTACTGCTGTCCCGTCCCGGACGCGCCGTGCAGAACGCTGAGGAACCTCTCCGCGCTACGCGCCCGGTCGGCGGGGTCCACCACCTGCTGAACGGACAGGCCGGCGGCCTCGTCCGCCGTGTACCCGAACTCAGCCAGAGCCTGCCTGTTGACGAAGGTGAGGGCGCCGTGAGCATCGGTCTCGAAGACTGTCTGGGGGAGTAAGTCGGCGAGTTCGCGGAACCGTTGCTCGCTGGCCTCGAGCGCTGCTTGCGTGCGTCGGCGTTCAGTAATGTCGGCAAAGATGCAGGCAAACCGGTTGGGGGCGGGCCGGAAGGCGGTCACCTCGAAATGCCTGTCGAGTTCGGAGTGGTAGTCTTCGAAGAAGGCCGGTTCGCCGGTGAGGGCCACCTTGCCGTACCGCTCGATCCAGCGCGGCTCGGTGCCGGGAAGTGCCTCCCTCACGGTCCGGCCCACGAGCCCGTCCGCCCCCAGGCCGGTCATGCGCTCGAAGGCCGGGTTGACGGCCAGGAAGCGGTAGTCGATCGGGGCACCTGCCACGTCACAGATGATCTCGTGCAGCGCAAAACCGTCCAGCATCTCATGGAACAGCGTGCGGTAGTCCTGCTCGGCCCGGCGCTGCGCGGTGATGTCACGGCTGAGGGCGAGCACCGACCGGACGGTGCCCTCCGCGTCCCGTTCAGGCACGAGCCGCCAGTTGAGCGTCGTCGGCCCGTGACTGCCCTCGAGCGCGAACTCGGTCTCGAACGGTGCCCCGCTCGCGAACACCCCCTGGATGGCTTCCTCCCAGAGCCGGCACAGCCCGGCGGGGAAGCCCAGCTCGCCGTGGGTCTTGCCGATGAACTGCGCCGCCTGAAGATCGACCATCTCGCTGACGTTGTCGGAGACGAACAGGTGCCGCCCGTCGGGGCCATAGCGCATCACCACGTCCGGCAGCCCCTCGATCAGCGCGCGGTATGTCTCCTCACTCTCCCGCAGGTGCGCCTCCGCGCGCTTGCGGTCGGAGACGTCCAGCCCGTAGACATTGATGTAGTCAGTGTCCGGCACCGACGCCCAGGTGAGCGCGAAGGCGCGGTCCTCGCAGGCCACCTCGAGCTCCGCCGGGGCACCATCTGTCAGCGCTGCCGTCACCTGCTGCCACAGCGACGCGGGGAGCGCTGACCCGAGCTGCGCACCCCAGGAGCGGAGCAGAGGACCGGCCGCGGCATTGGCGTACAGAAGCGTGCCGTTGCGGGCGACGCGCAGCACGGGGTGGGGGTTCTCAGCGGGGAACCGGGCGAGGCTCGCGACCTCCTCGTCGGCCCCATGGCGTCGGGTGACGTCGGTGAGCACGGCGCGGCAGACGGGCGAGCCGTCGGCGTCCTGTGCCGCGGTTGCCTCCAGCCGCGCCCAGAAGACCTCGCCGCCCTCGCGCACCATCCTCATCTCGCATGCCTGCGGAGTGGACGTTGCCGCGAGCTGTCTGCGGTGGCGGCAATAGATGTCCTGGTCGGCGGGGAGGATGAACCGGCTCACCGGCTGGTTCATGAGCGCGCCTCTGCCCACGCCCAGCAACTTCGCGGCGGTGAGATTACCCTCCAGGATCAGTCCCTGCCGGCTGAGGCTGAGGTAGCCCACTGGCGCCAGATCGTACAGGTCGAAATAGCGCGCCCGGGAGGCTTACAGCTCCTCCTGCATCGAGCGCAGCTCCTCGTTCTGCATCTCCAACTGGATCTGACGCACCCGCAGCTCATGGTTCAGCGCTCGCGCCTCCTCGGGCGTGAGTGCCGTCGCGGCCTGCAGGTCGTCTGCCCTCACCCTTGCCTCGGCCCAGCGGCGCGCGTCCGGTGCGGAGCGTGTTGGCCGCGGGTCCGTCGCACCCG
>CAZIWQ010000565.1:0-5162 GCA_964542355.1 uncultured Armatimonadia bacterium | reverse complement strand
GCCCAGGACTGCGGGCCGCTGTCGCTGGCCGAGGAGGTCGTGCCGTGGGCCGGCACGGAGGCGGCCCTGGGCGTCATGGGGCTGTCCTCCGCCGCGAGGCCCGACGAGATGCCGCTCCATCTCCTGTGGATCCTCGAGGTGCGTTCGCCGGAGAAGGCACGGCAGACCCTCCCCAAGTTGGCCGCGGCTTTGGGAGGCTCGACGCACGCCGTGCGACCGGGCAAGGCTGCGGGCAATGATGTGCTCTTCGTGACTAACGCGAGCGCGCGCCGCAAGGCGGGCAGCGAGCTTGCATGGGTGCTGTGCGTGACCGACCACTACCTGATCGTCACCGACCGCCGCGCGACCCTCACCCAGGTCCTGGCCCGCATCCGGAGCAAGGACCGCGCCTTCGCCGATACCGAGGCGTACCGCGATCTCGAGGCCCAGGCAGCGCCGGGGGCGTTTGTGCGCGCGACCACCGCGACCGGCTGGATGCAGGATGCCAGCAATCGCAGCGCGACTCCGCTCAAGGCGGCCGGTCTGGTTGGCGAGGTGCCGCCGAGCGAGGTCGAGCTCCAGCAGTTCCTGCACCAGGAGCTGCTGGCGCCGGCCCGGACCCTCTGCGGGGTGCTGTGCGCCACGCCGGAGGGTCTGCGCCTCGTGAAGCGCGTCGTGTTCGCCGACGGGGCTTCGCCCTCCTCACTCCTGGTGCGGCTCGCGGGCCTCAGGTCGCCGGGGCCGGCGGTGGCCGCAGCACCCTGCGTCCCCGCCACCGCCATCGCGAGCGCCGCATTGCCCAGCGGCAAGGACCTGCACGCCGTGCTCATGGGCACCATCGCCCGGTATCAGCACATGAACGAGGACATCGAGTCCGGCCTGGACAAGGCCGGGATCGACCTCGAGCAGTTGACCGCGTGGATGACGGGCCGGACGACCCTCGTCTGGCTGGGGCTGACGGCCGGTGACTCCCCCCTGCCCGACGGCGCGGTCGTGATCGAGGGGGCCGATGCCGCAGCGGTGCAGGCCGCCCTGCCACACATCCGGCGCTTGCTGGCAGCCCCCTACGGTGACGCGGAGGAGGACGGTCCCGTGGAGCTCCGGCGCGGGGTGTTCCACGGACACGAGATTGAGACAATCCCCGCCGGGCTGCGGGAGCAAGGCCCCGGGGCGCTGCTGTCATTCGCAGTCGACGACAACCGGCTGATCGTCGGGATGTCGCCGCAGGCAGTGAAGGCGTGTCTGGTGGCCGCCGCTCCCACGGCGGCGGGTCCGCAGACCGCCGATGCGCTCGAAGCCACCGTCAGCCCTGCCGAGCTCACCGACGTGTTAGCGACGAGCACCGACATAATGGACAGCGGTAACCCCATCTGCGGCTGGACGCTAGCCCTCGCGCATGTTGTCGGCCCCCTGTCGCTGGGGCTGGGCGGCACGAACCAGGGGATGGATCTGCACCTCGCGCTGCCTGTGGACTTCGAGCGACTGGAGACCGTCGCGTTCGACCTGTGCGATATCCTGAGCGAGAAGCCCAACCCGCGCTACCCGGTGGTGCGCAGGGAGGCGCCACCGCCGGTTGAGCCTCCGCCCGCGTCGCCGACGCCGGAGATGATGGCGGTGCCCCCCCCAGGGGCGCCCGATCGCGTGGCCACGTTGATGGTCTACGGCCGCGCGAGCGAGACGGGGATGGTGTCCGTCAACGGCAACCTGAAGGGGCCCACCGACGTGCATTGGCCGATCACCTCCGCAACGGACACGCCGCAGCCCTTCGAGGTGAAGGTGCGCTGGCCGGACGGGAGCGTCACCGTGCGCACGGTGCTGATCGCGCGGGGTGACATGATCATGCTGCAGCCCGGGGGCGCGGCGAGGATGGCGCCGACACGGCGGATACCGAGCACCGTGGGCGGCGGCGCACCACCACCACCGCCGCCACCCGCTCCGCGGGTGCCACGGGAACAAGAATGACGGCCCACCTGTCTGGTCGGGCCAGCAAGGAACGTGAGTGAACGCCAATGAAGGTCGCGAAATTCGGTGGCAGCTCGCTGGCCACCGCCGAGCAGGTCACCAAGGTCTGCGACATCGTCGCCGCCGAGCCCCACGAGCGCCGTGTCGTGGTCGTCTCCGCACCCGGCAAGCGCTATGACGGGGACACCAAGGTGACCGATCTATTGATCAACTGTGCCGAGCAGTACTTGGCCCACGGCACCGCGGAGGACGAGTTGGCCGAGGTGGTGGACCGCTACCATGGGATCCAGGAGGGCCTGGGGCTGCCCTATCCCGCGATCGAGGAGGTTACCCGCGACCTGCGCGCCCGGCTGAGCGCCCCGGCGAGCAGCCGCGAGCAGTTCATCGATCGCATGAAGGCGGCGGGAGAAGACAACTGCGCCAAGCTGGTGGCCCAGACCCTGTGCCACCGCGGTGTCGACGCCTGCTATGCCAGCCCGCAGGGCGCCGGCCTGCTCCTGAGCAATGAGGCGGGCAATGCCCGCGTCCTGCCGGAGTCCTACGACAACCTCCGCGCCCTGCGCAATGCCCGCGAGATCACGGTCTTCCCCGGCTTCTTCGGTCACACGCATGCCGGCGAGGTCGTGACCTTCAAGCGCGGCGGCTCGGACATCACCGGCTCGATCGTCGCCCGCGCCGTTGAGGCCGACCTGTATGAGAACTTCACCGACGTCGATTCCGTGAGCGTCGTGGACCCCCGGATCATCCCCGCTGCGCGGCCCATCGGCGAGCTGACCTACCGCGAGATGCGAGAGCTGTCGTACAACGGGTTCGATGTATTCAACGATGAGGCCCTCGCCCCGGTGGCCGAGGTCGGCATTCCCGTCCGTATCAAGAACACCAATCGGCCCGACGCTGCGGGAACGCTCATCTCCCGTGCGCGCAGCTATACCCCCGGCCAGGCCGTCGGCATCGCCAGCAAGGACGGCTTTTGCACCATCTTTGTCAGCAAGTACCTGATGAACCGTGAGATCGGCTTCGGCCGGCGCCTGCTGCAGATCCTGGAGAAGGAGAACATCGCCTACGAGCATGCGCCCACCGGCATCGATGACATCTCCGTCATCGTGCGCCAGGACGGCTTCGACGAGGATGTCGCCGATCGCGTCGTGGCACGCATCAAGGGCAAGCTGCAGCCCAACGTGGTGACGATTGAGCGGGGCTTTGCCCTCGTGATGGTGGTGGGTGAAGGCATCCGCGAGACACCGGGCATCGCCGCCCGGGCCACCGGTGCGCTCGCTGAGGCGAACATCAACATCGAGATGATGAACCAGGGCGGCTCCGAGATCAGCATGATGTTCGGCGTCCGCGCCGAGAAGCGCGAGGCCGCTGTCAGAGCGCTGTACCAGGAGTTCTTCTGCAAGTGAGAAAGGGCGGCGCCGCCATGGTCGGCAACCTCGCAGTGACGCCGGAGCGCGTGATTCTCGTCGCCGTAGCGTTGGGGGCACTGGCGGTGGCCGCGTGGGGCGCGGACGCCACCCGCGCACCCCGCAATGACTGGTACCGCAACTCACTGGTCAATATCCACTTCGACAACCACTCGTCGCTGCTGGGCAAGCGGCACAGCGTGGACGAGCTCGTCGCGATGCTGGGCACCGTGCCGGTCAGCATGATCCAGGTGTCGGCCCAGAGCAACGGGTATGCCACGTACCCCACGCAGGTGGGTCTGACGAACCCGGCGCTCGAGGGCTACGACACGCTGGCGACCTTCAAGGAGGTCGCGCGGCGCCTCAACCTCAAGCTGTGCATCTACATGTCGGTCGATCGCCGTCCGCTGGAGCTCAAGGAGCACCCCGACTGGGCCCAGATCGCCGCCGATGGCAAGCCCGCCGTCGCCGGTGACCCGATTGTGTGCCAGCGACCATGCCGCGAGCAGAAGGGGTACCTGTACGAGCGCTTCCTCCCCCAGATCCGCGAGATCATCGCCCGCTACGACCCCGATGGCTTCTGGTTCGATGGCGACTACATCCTGACCCGACCGTGCTGGTGTCCGCGCTGTCTGAGCGAGTGGGAGCACGATACGGGCCTGAAGACGGCCCCCCGGGACGCCGCCGCCCCCGAGTGGCGCCGGTGGACCGACTGGCACTACGCCCGTTACCAGGAGTACCGCCGGCTGGTGGCGGAGGCAATCCACACCGCGAGCCCCCGCGCGCTCTACACCAGCAACTGGTCGTGGGCCTGGACGCCGGAGCCGATCCCCGACTATGCCGACACCCTCAGCGGGGACGCCTGGAACATCCACCAGGTGGCGTGCGCCACGATGCGCTGGGGCGCCCAGCAGCGGGTGCCGTGGGACATCATGAGCTATGCCGTACCCGACTCGCGCAGCCTCAACCGAACCTACTCGCTGCAGCGCACGCTCCAGGAGGGCGCCCTCACATTCGCCGCCGGGGGGACGTGGTTCGCCTGGACGTTCGGCGGCGATGCGGTCCCGCCCTACGCGGTTGCCACCACCCGCCTCATGGCCGAGTTCGCGCGCGACCGCCATCCGGCGCTCGGGCCGTCCGTCTCGCTCTCGCAGGTCGCCGTGCTGGACGCCGAGACGGCGGCGGCCCGCGGTGGTGAGACCGGCCAGACCGCCCAGCCCTGCAGCGCCGCCCGCAGCCTCCAGCAGTGCCGTGTCCTCACCGACATCGTCAACGAAGCGACCTATCGCCGGCACCTGACGCCCTACCAGGTCGTGTTGGTGCCCGGCCAGCGCTTCGTGGCCCCGGAGACGCTGGCGGAGCTGGAACGGCTGGCGAACGACGGGGGCCTGGTCGTGGTCACCGGAGCCGGCCTCCGGGGTGAGGAGGGTGCTGTCGCCGACCCGGCTGTTGCGACGCTGGGGCTGACCCGTGGCCCCGCCGCCGACGCCAGGCCCGCGACGATGGAGCTCGGCGGGGTGAAGCAGGTCCTGGTGGGGACCTGGCCGCTCGAAGCCACCACTGCCGAGGTCGTCCTGCGGTTCGCCGACGGCCGCCCGGCGCTCACCTCGCGCAAGGTCGGCACGGGCCAGGTGGCCTACCTCGCCGTCGACCGCCTCAGCTACCCCGACGATGGCCTGCTGTCCGGGGTCCTGCACTGCCTCGGCCGGGGACCCTCGTACACCCTCAGCGGCGCCGACAACCCGCCGGTCGTGTGCTCGCTGCGCCGCAAGCCGGGGCAGGTCGTGCTCCACGTCACCGATCTGACCACCCGCGTCA
>CAZIWQ010000564.1:0-5169 GCA_964542355.1 uncultured Armatimonadia bacterium | reverse complement strand
CCGGGGCATCTCCGTGTTCGCGGTCAACGCCGATGCCCATGACGTGTTCTCCAAGATCGCCGCGGCCAGTGGCATGCCCCTGATTGTCGATGACACGGTGGAGGGACATATCACCATCAACCTCGTCGACCGCCAGCCGCGCGATGTGATCGCCCTCCTGGTGGATGCCTACGGCTTCTCGTTCTCGGAGTTCGAGAGCGTCTACGTGGTGAGCGAGGGGGTGCCGAAGAAGCCCTCCTCGTATCTGCTGGGCGAGATCGAGGCGGTGACCACCAAGTACGTGCAGCCGGCCCGGGCGCGCTCGCTGCTGCCCCTGTTCCTGCAAAGCGATGTGAAGATGAACACCGACCAGAACGCCGTGGTCCTGTCGGGGCCGCGCGCAGTGCTCGACAAGTTCCGCCAGGACGTCCAGCAGTTCGACGTGCCGGCCGCGCAGATCATGCTCGACGTCCTGGTCGTGGAATACACCGATGTCGCGACCGACACGTTCACTGCGGCATTGGGCTACCAGAACGCCAACTTCGGGCTCACGACGGATTCGGTCACCGGCGCGACGGTGCTCACGGCGGTGGCGGAGCTCACGCAAGACTTCTTCGCGAACCTGAAGGCCCAGGTGACCGCCCGGCGGGCACGGGTGCGCGCCAACCCTCGTGTCGCAACGGTGAGTGGCCTCACCGCGAGCGTCTTCATCGGCCAACAGCGTTATCTGAGCAAGCCAGTGCGGCTGCCCACCGGACAGCAAACCAATTCCATCGACGCGGGCGTCCGCCTCGGCATGCGGCCGCTGACCGGCGGGCAAGGCGAGATCATCCTGTGGCTCGATCAGGAGATCAGCACCCTCAGTGCCCCCGACGCCACGACCGGCCTGCCGAACAAGACCAAGCGTACCGCCACCACGACCGTCCGGATCCGGGATGGGCAGACCGTGGTGATCGGGGGGTTGCGCCAGGCCGAGACCCGCGAGAAGTCGACACGCATCCCCATCATCAGCGAGATCCCCATACTGGGCCGGCTGTTCCGCTCGAAAAGCAACGAGCACACCAACGTCGAGCTGGCGGTGTTCATCACCGCGCGGATCCTGGACGCCTCCGGCCATCTCCCCGCGGAGGAGGAGCGGCGCATCCGTGAGCGGTTCCTGGATCCGGACGCGGCTCGCCCGGCCGGCGGGGGCAGCGAGGTGACGCCGGCACCGTGATGAGCGCTGCTTATGCGGCGGCAGCGGCGGCCCAACGCACCCGTGGCTTGCTCCTGAGCGGGAAAGCCGCCGCGTGGCTGCCTCGCGCCAATGCCGGGTTGCGCACCCGCCGGCGCCCGGCCTGGCGGCTCGCGGTCGCGGCCCTGGTGCTGGCCGCCAGTCCGGTATGGGCAGCGCTGTGGGGCGGCGCCGACAACTACGTCAACATCACCGCGGCCCGGGTGGAGCAGCTCAGCAATGCCGTGCGCGTCGTGCTGGAGTCGGATGGCCGGCTGGAGACGGACATCGACATCTTCAGCTTCTGGCGCCGCAACCGCGAGACGGGCTGGAGCCAGCGTGACCTGAAGCGCTTCCCGTTGCGGCTGCTCAATGCTCGCTCGCAGATCGGCCGCTTCGTCGATATCGGCGCCTACCCCGCCAGCCACCTGACACTGTCGGTGCCCACCGACGCCCGCGAGGGTGTCGGCCTGGAGATGGCACTGCACCTCTATGCCCCCGCCCGCCTCGGCCGGTTCCAGTATCGCGACTATGTCGCCGACTGGAGCTGGCGGGTCGCGGGCGACGAGTCGCTCCACGTCGACATGGTGCTCTCTGACAACAAGCGCGAGCTGATCATCACCGTGCACACGAATGAGCATCACGACGTGGCGGTGGCTACGCCGGCCGCCGGGCCGCGCGTGGAGCAGGATGTGCGGGTGGACCCGGCGGACACCGGCCTGCGGCTTTGGGCCCTCCGCGCGCCGCTGCAGGCGGTGATGGACGAGATCGCCGCGGCGGCGCACGTCTCGATCAGCCTCGGCCCGGGGATCGATCGTCGCCTGACCGCCAACCTCCCGCCGCTGCCGGTCGGCCGTCTGCTCGCGCTGGTGGCGCGGATGTGCTGTCTGAGCCTGGTGGTGGCGGATGGCGGCTACCTGCTCACCGGAAGCGGGGGCGCCGACGTCGGCTCCTACTGGGCGGCCGAGAACCGTCGCATCCACCTACGCAACATCTCCGTCGACGACGCCCTGCTCCTGCTCCCGACCTTCGTCCTGGGACGGCTGCGCGTCGATGTCGAGAGCAACGCGCTCGTGGCGTACGGTCCCCCCGAGCTGCTCGACAAGATCAGCGCCGACCTGCGGGCTGTCGACCGCCGTGGCTGGCAGGTGGTGATGCGCCTGATGCTGGTGGAGGTGCGAGACAGTCGCCTGCTGCAGCAGCAGCTCGCGACACTGCTCGAGGCCGGCACCACCGGCCTGGAGATGACGCCGGTCGACGGCAGCGTCCGCGTCGCCGTCGCCGACCACTCGCTCAACCATGTCCGCCTCGCGCTGCAGGCCCTCGAGCATCGCCAGGCGGTGCGGACCGATGTGCGCCCCCACGTCACCGTGCTCAGTGGCCGTGAGGCCCGCATCTTCGTCGGCAAGCAGCAGTTCTACCGCTTCATGCGCCGCACATGGTGGGGGGGCACCCGGCTCGAGCTCAACCGCGTCGATGTCGGGGTGCAGTTGACAGCAACCCCGTGGACCGGCGATGGTCGCTCCATCACCGTGCCCTTCACGGTGAGCGCCGACAGCATCCTGTCGCGTGATAGTGAGGGGCTGCCGCTGGTGGGACGCCAGCAGGCCGACGGGGTACTCCGCGTCCGGCGCGGACAGACGATTGTGTTCGGCGGGCTGCGGACCCGCGACAGCTCAGTCCTCGATCTGCGAGCGCCGGGGCTGGGTGCTCTGCCGCCGCTGGCGCGCCCCGGCGGGACACGGACGGCTGATCGGTCGGGCAGCGAGCTGCTCATCTGTCTGTCGGCCGAAGCCACCCAGGGCCCCGTGGACAGGCCCGTGCCGGCACCCGCTGTACCCCTCCCCGCGCCCGACGAGACGCCGGACGCGGATCCTGACACCGTAAGGTGACGCCATCATGCCTCGTCTCACGAGCCTGCCTCTCGCCGCCTGCCTCACGCCGGTGCTCGTCTGCTGCCTGGGGGCCGCGGTGACCCGCGCACAGGCGGAGGCGTACTGCTACATCACCTCCGTCAAGCACGAGACGATCTCCAACGCCGTGCAGATCGAGGTGAAGGCCGACGGGATCCTGCGGTGGGAGTGGGCCTCGGGCAGCGCCGGTGGCAAGCGCCAACTGATCGGCGTCCGCTTCACTAACGCGCGCCTCAAGCTCGACGAGCATTTCATGGATGTCGACACTCCGCCGGTCAGCACCATCATGCTCTCCGTGCCCCAGGACGCGGTGGAGGGGACGGGGGTCGTGATGGAGGTCAACCTGTCGGAGCGCGCCGGCTTCAAGGGCGCGGGCAGCACCGATGAGCGCACCTTCGTGCTCACGGTGGATGCGCCGCTGCGCGCCGAGGTCGCCGGAGGGAAGGACGCTCCGGCCAAGAGCAAAGGGCAGGAGGAGTTCCTCTCCGTCGAGACGACGGGGGGGCTGGTGACGATTCGCGCGCTCCGGGCCGACATCCACAAGGCCATCGCCGAGGTCGCTCGTCAGAGCGGGCTGAACCTCACCCTCGACGACGCCGTGAGCCACAAGATCAACGTCAATCTGAAGGCGATGCCGCCGATGGACGTGATCCGGGCGATCGCCGCCGGCTATGGCCTCGCGCTCTCGACCAAGGGCGGCGTGCACATGCTCAGCGAGGGCGTGCCGCGCGACCTCACGACCTACAACCGAAGCGGCACGGCTTCGTTCCCCATGCGCTACCTGCGGGCCGAGGACGCCAAGGAGCTGCTCCCCACCTTCCTCACCAAGTACGTGCACTTCAATGAGGAGCAAAACGCCGTCGTCGCCACCGCGCCCGACCAGATGCTGGCCAAGATCAAGCGCGACCTCAAGAGCGTCGACCTCCCGCCGCCGCTCATCATGGTCGATGTCGTTGCGGTCGAGCTGACCGGCACCGGCGAGTCGGAGCGCAACCTGTCCTGGCTCTACACAACTCACGACAAGCAGTTCGGGACCGACAGTGGCACGGGCGCCGTCACGTACGAGGGCACCGCCGCCGGCGGCATCACCGGCGGGGTGATCGAGAACAGTGCCCGGCTGAGCACCACGCTGCGTGCGCTGGAGACCTCCGGCAAGGCCAACATCCGCTCCAACCCGCGCATCGCCGCCGTCAACGGCAAGACCGCGGAGATCTTCATCGGGCAGGACCGCTTCATCCTCGTGGAGTACCAGAGCGGCGGGGTGCAGCAGGAACGCATCGAGGCCGTGCCGGTGGGAGTGCGGCTCTCCGTCACCCCATGGACGGGGGGCAACGGGGAGATCACGACCAGCATGGATGTCGAGGTCAGCAACATCAGCGAGGTCGACGCGGCAACGGGCCTGCCCCTGCTCAGCAGCCGTAAGGCCTCCAGCACCCTGCGCACGAAGGATGGCCAGACCATTGTGATCGGCGGCTTGCGCCAGCGGCAGAAGGAGGTCACCGACCGCAAGATCCCCTTGCTCGGCGATATCCCGCTGATTGGCGCGTTGTTCCGCAGCAAGTCGGTATCCAACGTCGACAGCGAGCTGGTGCTGTTCGTGACCCCGCGCATCCTGAGCACCGACGGGCAGCTTGCGGACCCCTCGCAGGAGGAGCTGCGGCGTCGCTTGCTGGAGCCCGAGGACCTGGGTTACGAGGCACCCCGTCCGGCCGCGGCCCCGGCCCCGGCGCCTTGAGAATGACAAACAGGATGGTCAGGATGGTCAGGATGAGCGACAACGGCGGGGAAGGCCTTCCCCGCCGTTGTCGCTTGTCTGCCTTGTCGCACGCCGTGGTAGAAGCGGTCCCCTGACCGTGTTGCGCGCGGCGGAAGGCGCGCGAGGCGGCACACGGCAACAGCAGAGAATGGGCCTGACAGGAGTGGGCCGGATGGCGTGCGAGGCGGCGCAGGGATGGTGGCGCGCCGTCGCTGTTTGTCGTTGCCGTCCCGCGGCGCGGTACAGGCCCGCGCCCTACAGACGACAATCGGCAAGCCCCGGCGGTCGTTGGCCACGTGCCCTCAGCG
>CAZIWQ010000563.1:0-5174 GCA_964542355.1 uncultured Armatimonadia bacterium | reverse complement strand
GCATGACGTTCGTGCACGTGCAACTGCCGATGGCGATCATCGAGAGCCCGGCGCCCGGTCGGGCCCTGAATGCGTTCTTCAGCGATCGGCTGACATGGATGGGGTTTGCCATCCCCTTCATCCTGTACGGGATCGTGGGCCTGGGCAACTACATCCCGGCAATGCCGAAGATCTCGGTCCTGTACCCGCACTTCTACTCATCCCCGCTGCGCTTCGACGCGCGGCCGTGGAATGCCGCGAACAACGTCTACTTCGCGATCTTCCCCTCGAGTGTCGGGTTCGGGTTCCTGCTGACGACTGAGGTCTCGATGTCGGCGTGGGTGTTCTTCGTCCTGTTCAAGCTCGAGGCTGTCGTGTTCGCGACACTCGGCTACCAGTTGCGCTCGACGGTGTCCGGCTTTGCCGCCAAGCAGTTCACCGCCTACCAGGACATGGGGGTGTACCTGGCACTGGTGGCGGTCAGCCTCTATCTGGCGCGGGGGCATCTCGCGAAGGCCTGGCGCAAGGCGACGGGGCAGCTTACGGGCGAGGGCGACGAGCTGCAGTACCGCCTGGCCATCTTTGGCGGCCTCGCCGGGCTGGTGTTGCTTGTGGCGGTGATGGGCTACGCGGGGATGAGCGTGCCCGTGGCGCTGGGGTTCTTCGTCGCCTACTTCGTGATCTGTACCGGCCTGAGCTGGCTGACCTCGAACACCGGCGTGCTGCAACTGCCGGTGATGTTCCGGCCCGAGGACTACCTGATCGCGATGGTGGGGACACGGAGCCTGCGCCCGCGCGACCTGGCGAACCTCGCGATCCCCTCACGCGCCTTCACGTTCTACCACAACGAGCTCTTGATGCCCCACTATCTGAACAACTACAAGCTGGCCCGCGAGACCGGCGTGGGGCGCGGCTCACTGGTGACGGCAATGGTGATTGCCGTGCTGCTGGGGATGGTGGTGGCGTGGATTGCACAGCTTACGTTGATCTACGCCAAGGGCGCCTACTCGCTGCAGAACATGTCCTACATCGACTGGCCGCCGACGCCGTTCCAGGTGGCAGCGACCTACATCACGCAGCCGCAGGGCCCGGACCCGTCGGCTTTCATCTTCATGGGCGTCGGCGCGGGGGCGTTCGCGCTGCTGAGCTTCCTGCGCAGCCGGTTCCTGTGGTGGCCGCTCCACCCGGCGGGGCTGGTGGTGGGCAGCTCGATGCAGGAGATGTGGTTCTCGCTGTTCGTGGCATGGGCCTGCAAGACGACGATCATGCGCTACTTCGGGCCGCGGGCCTACCAGCATGCCCGCCTGTTCTTCCTGGGGATGGTGGTGGGCGAGGTCTCGATCGCGTGCACGTGGATCGTGGTGGGGTTCGTGACCGGCACCGGCGTGCGGATGTTGCCGTAGGGAACGGCGGCATGTGGCACGGGGCATGCGGCATTGGGCGACGGCGGGGAACGGCAACGGCGTGGAACGTGGGGCGCGGGAACGGCAGAGAGTATTGGCCTGTCGGTGCTGCCATGTTGCGAGCCGTTCCTGGGAGCGCGGGCGTCCCGCCCGCAGCCGTTGCCGTGCGCCGTCGCCGATCTGTCGGCGGGGACTTGCCCGAACGGCAACACCGGCGGGGCACAAGTGTCCGCGCCCTGCAAACGGCGGGACGGCGGGGATGGCAGGCTGAAAGCCTGCCCCACGCACCGGCGCCGACCTACCCCCTCTCGCACCCTTGCTGTATAATGGACAGACACTGGCCGGTTGTAGGGCCATCGACTCCCGCTTGCGCTCGATCCATCCGATGCGACAGCCCTCCCCCAGCGACAACCAGGCTCCGGGCTCGCGCCTGTCACCACCTGTCCGGCCCCCCCGTGGCCGGCGGTGGCGCGAGCATCTCGGGGCATACGCGTTCTTGCTCCCCAACGTCCTCGGCTTCCTCCTGTTCACCGCCGTTCCGGTGCTGTGTGCCCTCGCGCTCTCATTCTGCCGCTGGAGCGCGATCGAGTCGTGGGGGGGCATTCACTGGTATGGGGTGAAGAACTACGTCGACATCCTGTCGTTCCACCGCGACCCCGCGACCGGCTCGCTGGCGGCCAACGACGAGCAGTTCTGGTACTTCATGTACAACACCGCCTACCTGATGGCGGGAGTGCCGATCGGGATGGTGCTGTCGTTTTTGGCGGCACTCTTGATGAACGAGAAGGTGCGTGGCATCGTCGCGCTGCGCACCATCTACTTCATCCCGACAGTGTGCTCCTCAGCCGCGGTCGCCGTGCTGTGGCGGTGGATGTTCAACGCCGACGAGGGGCTGCTCAACGAGGCACTGCGCACCGCGGGAGTGGCGCATCCCCCCGACTGGCTGAGCGACCCGTTGTGGGCCAAGCCCGCGCTGATCATCGTCGGCCTGTGGGTAGGGGTCGGGGGCTACAACTGCGTGCTGTACCTGGCGGGGCTGCAGAACGTGCCCCCGGAGCTATACGAGGCGGCCGACATCGATGGCGCGGGCTGGTGGTCGAAGCTGCGCTTCATCACCTGGCCGATGCTGGCCCCCACCACGTTCTTCATCCTCGTCACCAGCATCATCGCCGGGTTCCAGGGCCACTTCACCCACATCCACATCCTCACGCGGGGGGGGCCGGCGGACAGCACGACGACGCTGCTGTACTACATCTATCAGCACGCGTTCGTGTGGCACAACATGGGCTACGCCTGCGCGCTGTCGATGGTGTTGTTTGTTGTGATCATGACGTTCACCGTCATCAACTGGCGGCACGGCGGACGGGCAATCGAGATGCAGTGAGCCGCGGGCACGTGCGGTCATGCACTGCCCGGCATTCCCGTCCCTGTGCGCCGGCCCTGGAGGGATCGATCGATGATCGCGATTACCGGTGGCGCAGGCTTTCTGGGCTACCACCTCGCCAGCTACTTCGCCGAGCAGGGCAAGCAGTGCATCATGCTCGACATCGCGCGCTTCACCCCGGACGACTACCCGGCCGGCACTGAGTTCGTCGAGGCCGATGTGCGCGACTTCGGTGAGCTGCGCGAGGCGCTCAATCGCGAGGACATCGCCTGCGTCGTCCACGCGGCGGCGGCGCTGCCGCTGTGGAAGACCGCCGACATCTTCGCGGTGAATGTCGAGGGGACGCGCAACGTGCTGAGCGTGGCCCGCGATCTCGGTCTCCCCCGCGTGGTGTTCATCTCCTCCACCGCGGTCTACGGAGTGCCGAAGATCCACCCGCTGTTCGAGGACCACCCGATGGTCGGCGTCGGCCCCTACGGGGAGAGCAAGGTGCAGGCCGAGCAGGTGTGCCTGCAGATGCGCAAGCTGGGGCTGTGCGTGCCCGTCATCCGCCCCAAGACCTTCATCGGCACCGGCCGCCTCGGCGTCTTCCAGATCCTCTACGACTGGGTCGAGAGTGGCTGCCGCATCCCGGTCATCGGCAACGGCAGCAACCGCTATCAGTTGCTCGAGGTCGAGGACCTGTGCCAGGCGGTCTGGCTGTGCGCCAGTGGGCCCACGGAGGCTGTCAACGACACCTTCAACGTCGGGGCCGAGAAGTTCAACACCGTCAGGGAGGACGTCGGGGCGCTGTGTGAGTGTGCCGGTAGCGGCGCCCGGGTGATGGGCACACCGGCGGGTCCGGTCAAGGCCGCGCTCAGGCTGTTCGAGGTCCTGCGGCTCTCGCCACTCTATAAGTGGGTGTATGGGACCGCCGACACCGACAGCTTCGTCTCCATCGACAAGATTCAGTCGCGGCTCGGGTGGCAGCCCCGCTACAGCAATGCGGAGGCCCTGATCCGCTCCTACCAGTGGTACCTGGAGCACAAGGCCGAGGCCGACGGTGCCACCGGCATCACCCATCGCGTGGCATGGAACCAGGGCATCCTGAAGGTCTTCAAGCAGATCCTGAAGTAGCACTCTTCGTGACCAACCATGCCACTAACCCCCAACGAACAGAGGGCCAAGCGCGACCTGCTGCGGCACACCCTCGTGCTCGCGGTGCTCTCGCTCGGCGGCATCTCGATGGTGCTGCCACTCGTCTGGATGCTGTCGACGAGCCTCAAGGACCCCGGGGCCATCTACGCCTACCCGCCCGAGTTCATCCCGCGCAAGCAGGTGACGGTGCCCGATCCGCACACGGGGGAGGCGCTGGGCGTATTCCGGGCGGTAGTCGACGGCCGGCCGTGTGAGGTCGCGCACCTGCGCAACCTCAAGGGGAATGCCGTCGTGCGGGTGCTGGCCACGGGAGAGGAGCGCACCCTCCCGCTGTACGTGAGCGAGGGCACCCGCACGGTCCCCGCGCTCACGCCGGTCCGCAAGGTCCACATCTGCTGGCAGAACTACCCGAATGCCTGGAAAGCGCTGAAGCTGGATGTCAACTGGATGAGCTTCGAGGTGCCGGCATACCGGTTCCGGCTGTTCGGTGCGACCTACCAGACGAGCCCCTGGCGCTCGCGCGGGATTCGCATCCAGTACGCCTTCCTTGCGTTCTACCTCAATAGCATCCTGATCGGCGTGATCGTCACAGTCGGCCAGGTGTTCACCTCCAGCCTCGCGGCCTATGCCTTCGCGCGGCTCAAGTTCCCCGGCCGCGACGTCCTCTTCCTCGGCTACCTCGGGACCCTCATGGTGCCGTTCGTGGTGACGATGATCCCGGTGTTCGCCCTGTTCAACGTGGCGCGGCTGTACGATACCTACGCGGCCCTGATCCTGCCCGGAGTGTTCTCGGCATACGGGACGTTCATGCTGCGCCAGTTCTTCATCACCATCCCTAACGAGCTGGAGGATGCCGCCCGCATCGACGGCTGCGGACGCTGGGGCATCTACCGGCACGTGATCCTCCCGCTCTCGGGTCCGGCCCTGGCGACGCTGACCACGTTCACGTTCCTGCAGACGTGGAACAACTTCATGTGGCCGCTGATCATGATCGACTCCGATCAGCGCAAGCCACTGATGCTGGGGCTCCACACCTTCATGGGCCGCTACACCACCGACTGGACCCTCCTGATGGCGGCCTCCGTGATGGTGATGGTGCCGGTGCTGGTGGTGTTCATCGTGGGCCAGCGCTTCTTCGTTCGCGGGATCGTGATGTCGGGGATCAAGGGGTAGCGAGCCCATGGGACGGCGACGGCGACGGCGGCATCTGGCATGTGGCATGTGGCATGTGGCAACGGCGGGGGAACGGCACGCAGCGCATGGCTGACGGC
>CAZIWQ010000562.1:0-5174 GCA_964542355.1 uncultured Armatimonadia bacterium | reverse complement strand
GGTCACCGGCCTGACCACAGTCACGCCGCGCTCCCTGGGGGCCTATTGGGACCCTGTCCGTTGAGCTCTGACCGGAGCCGTCGACACCACAGCACCGGTTCGCCCAACACGTTTCCCTGCCAGAGAAGCCCCGGGACCTGACTATCGGTTCCGGGGCTTTCGCTGTGCGGGGGGCGCTATCGCCTGCCGCAATCAGGCCCCGATGGGAAGGTCGACAGCTCTGTCCACTGGAAGCTACCGGAACTTCAGCCTGTGGAGGTCGAGCGAATGCGCCTGTGCCCGATGCCTGCGATGGTGTTGGTATGTCTCACCGCCGGGGTGGCTGCTGCTGCCGCCGACCTCACGGTGGTCGCCAATGGTGCCAGCAGCTACGAGATCGTGCTGGCCGACGGCGCCACGCGTCCGGCCAGGTTGGCAGCCAGCGAGTTGCAGAGCTTCATTCTCAGGTCCACTGGCGTCAAGCTGCCGATCGTCGCGCTCCCAAGCCCGGACAAGCCGCACCTGTTTGTGGGGCCCAACGCGGCCTCCCGGGCGGCCGGTGTCACCCCGGACGATCTCAAGCCGGAGGGCTTCCACCTGCGGGCGATCGGGCAGGATGTGCACCTCGTGGGCAAGGACACCAATGGCGACCCGTCGCGGTACTCCTCCAACTACCCCTGCCAGACGGGCACCCTCACGGCGGTCTACGAGTTCCTGGAGCGCTTCTGTGGCGTCACGTTCTGCTGGCACGACGACCTGGGAACCGTCGTGCCGCACCAGGAGACGGTGACTGTCCCGGCGGCGACGAGCCTCACGCAGGCGCCCACCTGGACGTACCGCTGCCTGGCCTATGGTCCGCAGGACTCCACCTCCGCGATCTTCGGCCGGCGGCTGCGGCTGGGCTGGCAGTACTCGGTCTCCCACAGCCACGCGTGGTTCCGGATTTGCCCCCTCGGCAAGTATGCGAAGGATCACCCGGAGTACTTCGCGCTGGTGAATGGTGAGCGCACTGCCCGCTACTACGGCGAGGGGGCCCACGGCGGGCAGGTCTGCACCTCCAATCCCGCGGTCGTGCAGATCTTCATCCAGGCGGCGATCGACTTCTTCACGGCCCACCCCGACATGGACATGTTCTCCATCTCACCCAATGATGGCGGGGGCTTCTGCGAGTGCGACAAGTGCCGCGCGCTCGACGGGGGGGAGATGCTGGCCGACAACCCGCAGGCGCCCGTGCTGACCGATCGGATGATCCACTTCTACAACGCTGTGGCCGATGGCGTCGCGCAGGTCTACCCCGACAAGCTGCTTGGGGCCTACGTGTACAGCTACTACCAGCGGCCGCCCGTGCGCGAGACACGGATCGCCCCGAACCTGATGCTGGTGCAGGCCACCAATAGCGCGTTCTTCCAGGGGCTGGGCTGGGCGCAGGAGCATGCGGGCGAGAGGAAGTGGCGGGCGCTCGCCAAACACTTTGAGAAGTACGACATCTACTACTACGGCCCCACGCTCCTGAACGTGGTGGCCCCCGTTACCGCCCATACCGCCGAGCGACTCAAGCAGGAGCAGGAGATCGGCCTCGAGGGTGGCTACCTGTACATGGGCCAGAGCTACGAGGAGCTGGGGGCGGGGCACTACCTGATGGCACGGTTGATGTGGGACCCCGCCGCCGATCCGACCGAGGTCCAGCAGCGTTACTACGGCGCCCTCTATGGCCCCGCGGCCCCGGACGTGACCGCCTACTATCGGCTGCTGGAGGATCGCCTGCGGGAGAGCTTCCTCAAGGGCGTCCCGTGCAACGAGCCGGCGGTGCAGCAGTTCGCAGCCCGGGTGGAGGGATCGATTGCCCCGGGACAGGTCATCGCGGCGTACTGGCCGATCCTCGATCAGGCGGAGAAGCTGATGGTACAGGCGGAGGCCCGGCCGTTGAGCGATCTCGAGAAGCAACGGCTGGCCCGCCTGCGCGACCATCACGACCTGCTCGTCGCCACGATCGGGGGTCTGGTTGCGGCGGGCCGGATGCAGGGGCAGGGCAGGTTCAACCCCGATGATGTGACGATGCTCAAGGGGGCAGTGGCGCTACGCGAGGCGGCCAAGCAGCGCCTGAGCGTGTATGCGCCGGCGCTGATGAAGTCCCTCGCCGACGGCGACCTGCATGGCACGGCGCTGGTGTCACGCTCCGGGGCGTTCTTCCAGATGAGCCAGGCGCTGCACGCCCCGCAGATCATGGCGCTGAAGACGAAGGAGCCGGTCACGGTTGATGGCAAGGCGGACGAGGCGGCATGGCAGCAGGCTCCGGCCCAGTACTTCAGCCTCACCAACAGCGCCGCCGCGCCGTCTCTGGGTGCGCGGGCAAAGCTGCTGGCGGACGACAGGAACCTGTATGTCTTCATCGAGGGCGTCGAGCCCGACACGGGGAAGCTCATCCAGCACTCCCAGGGGCATGACAATGTGAAGGTGTTCGACGACGACAACGTCGAAGTGATAGTGCAGCCGGCAGGCGGCAAGACGTACTACCACCTCGGCCTCGGCTGCAACGGCAGCTTCTGGGACTGCGTGTACCCCACGGGCGACCCGGCGAAGCATGACCTGACGTGGGAGTCGGGGGCGCAGACGAAGGCGCTCATCGGCGACAGCGGCTGGGCCGCCGAGCTGGCGCTCCCGTGGAGCTCCCTCAGTGCCGGCGCGCCGACCGACGAGTGGCGGCTGAATGTGTACCGCACGCGCCGCGGCAATGTCGGCGAGGATGAGTACACCGCGCTGTGCCCCACCTTCGGCGGGTACCACGTCCTGGCGCGGTTCGGGATGCTGAAGCTGCTGGCGACGCCTCCGGTGACACTCGGTCATGGCACCGTCGATGACGTCACCGCCGCCGACCTCATGAAGACGATGTCCGTGCAGACCCAGCAGGGCGCGAGCGCGACACTGGACACGCAGCGGCGCTACTGCGGCGGGCAGGCGCTGCACATTTCGGTGCCCACGGGCGGGCTCGGGGGAATCACACTGCAGGCCAGGGTGAAGCCGAACACCGGCTACCGGATCCTGCTCGCACATCTGAACAGCAAGGTCACGCTCAACCCGGCAGTGCGCGACCAGGCCCCGATCACGCGGGTGATCTTCCGCGACGACACCGGGCAGGCCGTCACGCCGACCACGGGGTACTCGTGGGATGGCACCAGGGCGCTGGAGAGCCCCGATCAGTGGCGGCAGCTTGCACACGTCTTCACCACACCCGACAAGACCACGCAGATCGGCGTCACGGTCTTCTTCCACCACCCGGGCGAATACTGGCTGGACGAGGTGCGGATCGAGGAGTTGTAGATCAGACAAAGAGAGAGGGTACGCGATGACTGGCTACAGCGTAACGTCGGTGGCGATCCGGACAGGTCTGCTGATCCTGGGCATGGTGAGCATCGCGTGGGGGGAGCTGGCCGACGCGTGGGACACCGGGACGGTGCCGGGCGGGAACGTCATCGTCGCGAGGAGCGACCATGAGGTGGACCCCGCTCTCCGGCCTCCGCTCATCATGCAGCGGGGCTTCTGGAACATGCTGCCCTCCTGGTCGCCCCAGTCGGGGCAGGGCAAGGCGATGGCGAAGCATGTTGTGCCGCAGGCGATGGTCCGCGATGCGGCCCGGTGCTACTACCTCGGTGACTTGCGTGCCGCCGGCGGCGATCCCCTCGCAGTGAACGCCGACGGCCTGCTCAAGCTCGCACCCGATCCGCGCCTGCCGTTCGTGGTCTACACCTCGGCGGGGCGCCCGCCATTCCGCTGCCTGGACGATTTCCGAGTGGACAAGCTCAGCTACACGCAGTGGAAGCAGGAACACCTCAACTTCCTCGGTTTCTGGTCGGGCGTGGAATGGGACAACGAGTTCGTCGGGCCGCTCAACAACCCGACGGGTGCGGTGGAGTCAGCCCGCAAGCACGGCTCCTCCGAGACGGCCATCAGCCGGATGCAGGCACTGCTATCGCGCGCCACGGTCAGCCGCGACGGGGCCGTGCAGGGATTGCGGGAGTGCCATCAGGCGTTGCAGCGGTACTACTTCGACGATCCCGAGAAGCTGATCTTCCTGCGCGCCGGCTGGTGTTTCGACCATTACGCGCTGGAGTGGGGGAGCGGGATGGTAGTGTCGGAGACCACCAATACCGGGCCCTACCGGCATCAGGTGTCGCTGTTTGCCGTGCGGGGGGCGGCGCGGCAGTATCGCCGGCCGTGGGAGTGGTACATCGCCACCTACTTCAACGGGATGGACCGCAACGGGAAGACGACAGTCAACAATGAGCCCAACTACACGAGCCCAGTCCGGACCACGGCGGCCGGCGCGGGTGAGAACGCGGGGCCCGGCTTCGGCATCTCGGTCTCACTGAACCGACGCGACATGTACCTTGCCTACCTGTCCGGTGCCAGCCTCGTCCAGCATGAGGACTGGCCCCGCGCCTACTGCCAGCCCCTCGAGGGGAAGGCTGACGAATGGGTGCTTTCGCCGCACGGCGAGGCGATGCGCGAATGGTACGACTTCACACAGCGACATCCGGACCGAGGGGTCAGCTATGCCCCGGTGGCGCTCCTGCTACCGTTCAACCAGGGCCTGCCGCAGTGGGGTGGGGCTCCGTGGTCGTACTTCCCGGCACAGCGGCCTGACACCATGATCGACGCCTTCCTCTACAAGCTGGCGCCGTTCACCCAGGACCTCCCGGAGGGCCAGGAGGGCGCCCTCGGCAACGGCGAGTTCGGCGATGGGTACGACATCCTCACCCCCAACCCGACCCGTGGGGCAATGCCGCTGGCGGCGCTGCGAGGTTACAAGGTAGCCGTCCTCCTGGGCAAGCTCGACATCGACGCCCCGCTGGCCGGGGTGCTGATGGAGTATGTCCGGCAGGGCGGGACGCTGGTCATCAACAGCCGGCAGATGACCGGAAGCCTCCCGGCGGAGTTCGTCGGCGCGAAGCCGACGGGGAAGCTGATCGCGGTCGAGGACCCGGTCGTGTCCGTCCCGGGCGGCACCGGCATGGCGTTGTCCGAGCCCTATGACTATGAGCCGGTCGAGTTGTGCGGCGCCGACCCGCTCTGGCGTGACGGCGGCGGCGGCGTGCTCGCCACCG
Organism: uncultured Armatimonadia bacterium; assembly: GCA_964542355.1. GTDB lineage: Bacteria > Armatimonadota > Zipacnadia > Zipacnadales > JABUFB01 > CAZIWQ01. The sequence continues at coordinate 93 of CAZIWQ010000562.1, read as the reverse complement.
TGAAGCGCTGCGGCCGGGGGCGCGTCGTCGTGACCACCGTCGACTACATGCTGCCCCGCGCACCCGGCAGCCTGGTCGGGAAGGCCGCCAAGA
>CAZIWQ010000561.1:0-5175 GCA_964542355.1 uncultured Armatimonadia bacterium | reverse complement strand
AGGCGACCCCTCCCTGGCTGTCAGCATGAGCGAATGCTATTTTAACGCCTATGGGAGTCGGGGGTGAGGCAGACATGCCGTGCCGCCTGTGGGTTGGTACCCCGATCCCCGCGTGCGCAGGCTGGGCAGGCCGAACCCGTCTGCGGGGGGGCCGTCAGTGCCGGCTCCCTCAGCCGGTCGCTCCCTGCCCGCGCGCCTGGTAGACGCGCACCCGCGAGAAGACACCCGCCGGTCCCCATGTCCAGAGACCGACGAACCGGCGGGCCGCCCCGGGCGCCGGGCCGGCATAGTCCAGCGACAACTGGTCATCCACGATGAGCTGCACCCGGCCGTTGGCCAGGATCTGCGCGATGACGTGATGCCACTTCCCCGGCGTCACCAGAGGCCGGCCGGAGGTGAAGACCTCGCTGCCGTCGATCAGGACCTTGTTGCACGAGTTGCCATTCGACCCAAAGCCGACCAGATAGCCGCTGGCATAGTTGGTCGGGTCGGTCAGCCAGAAGGCGGAGAGGTCACCGCCAGTAAACTCCACGACGCGGGCGTCGTACTCGATGCGCACCGGGGCCGGTAGTGGCTCGGCGTAGGCAAGGAACGCCTTGTCTCCCGCGGACTGGCGCAGCCCCCCTCCCGCCGTCCACTTCCCGACGGCGGCGCGCCAGGGGCCCATGACCGCTTCCGAGGAGAGCTCATCGACGTACACGGGGCGCCAGTCGACGCCTGCGGGATAGCGGATCGCGCCGGTTGGCGGGGTCGACCGTGGTGTGGGCGGTGCCAGCGCCGGCCGCCCCGCAAACTGGGCCGCGGGGATGACGGCCACTGCACCCGCCAAGCCGGCCTCCGCCGGCACCAACTCCGCCGTGAACCGCCACTGGTCGGTGATCGTGGAGAGCTTCACCAGCAGCACGTTGTCACCCTGCCGCAGCTTAAGGGGGACGCGATCCTGTCCCGCGGCCGCAGCACGACTCTGGTTGGCCGACCACACGTACTCCCCGTTGAGTGACACCGAAACACCACCGGAGCTGCCCAGTTGGAGGACAGCGGGGGTCGGCGCCGCGGCGGCGAGGCACGCCACAGCGTACGCGACGCCCGGGCCGTTGGGCTTGAGCAGGGCTTTGAGGTCGAGCCATTCGGTCTTGAGCTGCACGGGCTGCCAGCGGAGCTTGCCGCCCGCGACCTCGTAGTCGGCCTGCAGGTTGAGGGCATCCTCCGGCGGGTATAGCGTCAGGTCCAGTGGTTGCCCGGACTTGTTGGCAAACGGCCCGAGCACCATCCAGTCGCGGAGCTGGCCCGTCCCGAGGGCCAACGGGCGGAGCAGCGCCCGTTGGGTCTGCGGGAGGCGGAGCTCCAGTGTCAGCGGGAGTGTCATGCGCCCCCACGCCTCCGCGGGAACCGCAGGATTGAGCGTTAGCTGGGCCTTGCCGTCGGTCACGCCAACCGGCGCCGCGGCGGTCGGCTGCCAGCCGGTCGGCCCGGCGAGCTGAGCGCCGATCTGCCAGTCGGGCTGCCACCGTGCCAGCGTCACCTCGACGGTCAGCGTGGCCGGACCGCCGCCGCCCTGCTGCAGCACGGCAGGCAGTGTGCTGGCCGGCAAGGCCTTCACGCTCAGTCCCAGCAGGCCGGCGACCGTGTCCGCCGGGGCGGCAATGCCCCGCCGCTCCAGTGCGGCGAGAAGCGCCGCCGTGCAGTGGGCGGACGCCTGGCGTGCCGGGGCATCCCACGCTGTCGCAGCGCCGAGCGGCGCAAGCGCACGCATCAGCTCGGGCCATGCGGCAACATCCTCGCGGACCCCGCACTCGGCGGCGGCGGCGCGCAGGCGCTCGAGCTCGGCGGAGGCCAACTGGCCCCGGCCGAAGGTCGCACGCTCCACCCCGTCGCCCGTGACCGGCTCCCGCACCCCGCCGAACTGGTTCTCGCGCACGAGGATCCCGCCCACCGCCCGATCCAGCCGCAAGGCGGTCTCGGCAGCGCGCACGACGTTGCCCTCGATGACGGCGTCCGTCACGCTGGGCTTGTCATTGGCACTGCCTCCAACGTGGATGCGGGCGTTGCTGCAGAGCTGGTTGCGCTTGATCACGGTCCCCACGTTGTATGGCCACGGCCAGTCGCGCGTCAGCGGCCAGCCATAGGCCCCGATGACCGAGTCGCCGGACAGGATGGAGTTGTTCGCCCCCGAACGGTAGATCGAGCCCTCGGCGATCTCGTTGTCGACGAACTGGCAGAACCAGGAGGGCTGGTGGCAGGGGTTCTTGTCCGGGGGGAGCTGATAGCCGCCATAGGGCTTGCCGATGCCCTGGTAGCCGCCCGCGCGGGCACACGAGTTGCCGGCAACGATGTGCTCGAGCGAGGTCCCGTAGAACTGGATGGCGATCCCGGCATCGCTGAACTGGTTGCCGGCGAGGATGTAGTGGCGCTGCAGCATGGTGATGCCGACCAGTGAGGTGGCGTCGGGCGGGACGTCCCACGGGCGGTCCACGGTGACGCGGTCGCCCTCGACCTTGACCACCCGGCGCACCTGGGTCCAGCCCTTGCCGTGGAAGACGAAGACGCCGGCACCCGCCCAGTCACGGGCGGCGCGCGGCGCTTCCGGCAGCGTCAGTGTGACCCCGTCCACGCCCTTGAGGGGACCGTAGTAGAGCCCCCCGCCGGCATCGGAGGTCATCGCCTCGCGATCCCACCCGTGCATCAGGGTCAGCCGATTGCGGGCATAGTAGACATTCTGGGAGGAGCTGGAGCCATCCAGGCAGTTGAGCCCGCCCCCGGTCGCCATGAGGTCGGCGCCGCTGATACGGTTGTCCTCGAAGATCAGCCCGTCCGAACCGGAGATGCAGTACCACCCGTGGCGCCCGTTGTACAGCGCATTGTCGCGCACGATGCCGTTGCGGGTGCGACTCAGATACAGGGCGCGCCCGCTGCCGTACAGGTCGCACTCGCTCACATGGATGTTGTCGCCGCCGAGGCGGAGGGTATCGCCGCCGGAGATGCGTGCCAACTCGCGATGACGCTGATCCGTCTCCTCGGGCGTCAGGTGGCCGCGGTAGGCGTCGACGCGCACGCGCACGCGAGAGATGCGGACGTTGCCCGCGTCCGGCACATTGCCCAGATCACCGACGATGACGTGGCGCGCTCGCGAGGCATAGATGGTGAGGGCTTCGAGCGCGAACGAGTTGGTGCCCTGGATCAGGGCTTCGGGCGGGGTGGCCATGTCGGGCCAGAACAGGGCGGTGAGGCCTTCCGCTTCTCCGCGCAGCGCAGTGAAGCGGGGCAGCTTGAGCGTAGCGGTGACCTGGTAGCGCCCGCGCGGCAACAGAACCACACCGCCGCCGGCCTGCCCGGCCTCGTCCAGCGCCGCCTGGATGGTCGCGGTATCGTCGCGCGCTCCCATGCCATCGGCGCCGCGGTCGCGCACGTTGAGGGTGCGGCTCGGCCAGGGGCGCGGGCGGAGCAGTGTCACGGTAACAGCCGGGCTCCACCCCCGGGAGCCACCGTAGCCAGAGTGGTAGCAGAGTTCGTAGCTGCCATCCGGCAGGTCGGCCGGGAGAGCCACTCCGGCCGCCCACGTGTCGGTCGTCGTTCCGAGGCGGAGCGTGAGCTTGCGGGGACCTGACAGGTAGACCTGCCCCGCCGGCCCGGCGAGGTTCTTGCCGAACAGGCGCAGCATGGCGTTGCCCCCGGGGGCGTGCCAGTCGACCTGCGCCCACCAGATCGCCGGCCGGTTGACCAGTACCTCCGCGCCGTCAGCGACCACGCAACTGAACACACCGGCCTTCTGCTCGGGCGGCACGAGCACCTTGAGACACTGGTCAGTGGCCGCGAGCACCGGCACGCCGACGTATGGCAGTGACGACGCGGCGGGCTTCGCGGGCAGGCTCGCAGGAGTGTCCGTGAGGCGCCCCAGGCGGACTCCGGCGGCCGTCGCGAGGCCGTCGCCGAACATGACCAGCGTCTCGCCCGGCCGCACCGGGTCGTTGAGCTGCCAGACGACCGGGGCCGCCGACGCCGCCACCACTGCGCACAACATGAGGCCCAGACAGGTTGTGGCTCTCATGGCTGCACTCCCTTCGCTTGCTCGGATGCGACTTCGGCCTCGCTGAGCGCGCGCGTCCAGATGCGCACCTGGTCAAGCAGGCCGATGAACAGGCCGGGGCCGGCGGTGGTTGCCGGGTCGCCGCCCCAGGCCTCGCGCCCCAGGATCAGGGGCTCGGGGTTCTCGGCGCGGGCCAGCGGGTTCTCTTTGCTCGCCGCGAGCTTTCCGTCCACCCAGATCCGGATGCCCTGGCCGGCCTGCACCACGACGGTGACGTGTGACCATCGATCCTGCTTGAGCACCGCCGGCGTGCCGAAGTTGAAGCTCCACTTGCCCTGCTCATCGGTGGCCTCAAAGGTGACGCCGGCCCCCATCTGACTGATGACGAACGGGCAGGCGGAGTTGCCGAAGCGCTTGGCGATCAGGCCGCGTCGGCCCTTGAGCGTTGCCGGCTGGAGCCAGAAGTCGACCGTCAGGTCAGGGGCGTTGAACACTGCCGGCTCGTTGACCTGGAGGTAGCCCGTGCCATCGAGGCTCATTGCCTTGCCCGTGACACCGCCGTCGACCAGCTTCGCACCGCCCTGCAGACGGGCGGCGAAGTTGTTGCCCGAGCTGTCAGGGGTCACATTCCCGGGGGCTTCCTCGAACGAGTATGCCAGCACCGGCGCGGGGCGGTTGAGGTACCTGGCGAGGCGCTCGCGCGCCGCCTTGCGCTGGGCCGGCTCGTCCATCACCTCGTGGGTCACCTGGGAGAACTGGTTGTCGCGCAACAGCACGTCGCGGCAGGCCTGGCTCACAAAGACCCCGAGCTCACTGTTACTCACCCGGTTCTGCGCCACCAGGACACTCGCACACGTGCCGGTCACCCGGATGTGGCTGTTGCCCTCCAGCTTGTTGCCGCGCACCACAGCTCCGCGCGAGAGCGGCCCGGTGTAGTCGGCACGCGCGGCTCCGGAGATGCCGATCGTGCTGTCGGTGGCGCTCGTCCAGTGGTAGTAGTTGCCCTCCGTGATCGTGTTGTTCAGGAACTGGCAGTACCAGCTCGGCTGAAAGCCGTGGTACCACAGCCCCAGTGCCTGGTAGCCCTGGTTGCGGGTGGCGGTATTGCCCACGACATCGCACTCAATCGAGGTGCCGTAGAACTGGAAGGC
>CAZIWQ010000560.1:0-5187 GCA_964542355.1 uncultured Armatimonadia bacterium | reverse complement strand
CCAAGATGGCTGTGAGTGGCCTCTGCGAGCCTCTGAGCGTAGCGTCGCGGCCTCAAGACGACTTCTCGGCCGCTCTTCTCGTACGCCCGACACTCCTGTCGGGCGGCTGCTGAGGACGGCCCGGGCCGCCGGGACCTCACAACCTGCGCCCCTGATTGGTGCTTATGCACCAGTCAGGGGCGCATTCGTTTGTATCTTTCCCCACGGTGGCACCAACGGGCCTCCAAACATCTGCACTACCGAACGCCCTTCCCCCCTGTCGCCTCCCTGGCACGCCACCTCCCGACACCGCCTGCGTCACTGCCCACGGCACCAGCTCAAGCATCGGTATAGCTTCATACAAGTTTAACGAACAAATGGACAGGCAATATTGTCTAAAGCTGTAGAAGAAACAGCCGATAAAGCTAGACAAGGCTGATGCGAGGGCCGAGAGGCAACTGAACCGGGAGCCGAACCGATCGCAGACTGTCCGCAGCAACCGACGAGCAGCAACCCCGGGCATGGAACGGAAGTGCGATCCGATGGGTGCGCGAGTGCTGACGACAAGGTTCTCCTATGTGCTGGTCAGCGCGATCCGCCAGGCGGGAGCAGCCGTTGGCATCGGGATGGTGTATCGGAACCGCGACGGGGCCAACGTGCGCAAGGTAGGGTATGCTGTCGACGGCATCTCACCCGAGCAGGCGACGTATGAGGCTGTGCTCACCGCACTGCGCGAGGCCGCCAATGCCGGGGTCCGTGGCATGACTGTGTACATCGACAATCCGCAAGTAGTGGACCAACTCAACCGCCGCGCGCGGGTTCCGGCGGAGCTACAGTCGCTGTTTGTGCAGGTGCGGTGCCTGGCCAATGGTCTGGGGCGCGCGCGATTCCGGGGAGCGAAGGCGACGCAGAGCTTCGCGGCCCGGCGCCTGGCGCGTGCCGCGACGCTTGACCGCCAGCCACTCAACATCGACTATGGCAATATCCCCCTGCGGCTGTCTCTGGGTGACGAATCCATGCTGTGAACGCCGACGGCTCGACAGGCAGCTCGGTGCTCCGCCAGACCACAGACCCGGCCAATCGGCCGGGTCTCTCTGCTTCAAGGGGGGCGCAGACGCTTGACCGTCTATCGGCAAGTATGTTAGTGTATGTACATATACTTATGTCATAGCGCACCCGGCACGTGGTCTGATGGCGCGTGTGCTCTGATTCAGGTGCTTCGCCGCCCAAGGATAAGTGCTCTCATGGCTGATTCTGCCACCCCGGCGGAACTGGCTCAGTTGTGCAAGACGCTGTCCGTGGATACTCGCATCCGCATCCTGCAATTGCTGCGGGAGCGTTCGCTCTGCGTGAATGCCCTGGCAGCCAGGCTCGGTGTGACCCATTCGGCGGTGTCTCAACACCTGCGCATACTGAGGGCCGCCGGAGTGGTGTGCGCTGAGAAGCGAGGGTACTTCGTCCACTACTCGCTGGATGACGCCGGGGTTGGGCGCTGGCGGGAGCAGCTCGCCGGTCTGCTGGCACCTCGCGAGGGCTCGTAGCAGGACAGAGCCGAGTCGGCGCGATGGTGAGATGTGCCCGGTGTGCGACGGTCAGCGCCGGAAGGCGGAGAACGCGGAGGGCGGCCGGGCGCGTCTTCGCTGGAGCAGATGGGGGGGCGCCACGCAACCCGGGGAGACACCCGTTTGCGCCCTCTGAGAAGGGGACAGCGGCGAGGTGAGCACAGGCTGTCAGGATCGGGGGCACCACCGATGAGCGATGGGCTGGCGCCCGCCATTGAGGTGTCGGGCCTGACCAAGCGGTTCGGCGATGTCGTGGCCGTGGAGGCGGTGACCTTCGACGTGCACCGGGGGGAGCTCTTCGGTCTCCTCGGCCCCAACGGCGCAGGCAAGACGACCACGATCAACCTGCTGACGGGGCTCGCGCGGCCCGACGCGGGGAGCATCCGGGTCGGCGGGGTGGACTGCGCTACCAACCCCAAAGCCGCCCAGCACCTGATCGGGGTGGTCCCGGATGAAAGCAACCTGTACCCCGAGCTGACGGGGTTCGAGAACCTGTGTTTCTGCGCTGCGCTGTATGGCATGCGGCGGCAGGAGCGCGAGCCGCGCGCCCGCGAGCTGCTGGGCGCGTTTGGCCTCCACCAGGCCGCGGACCGCAGGTTCGGCGGCTATTCACGAGGGATGAAGCGTCGGCTGACGATTGCGGCCGGCATCGTCCACCGCCCCCCCATTCTCTTCCTCGACGAGCCGACAACCGGGATTGACGTTGCCAGCGCTCGCCAGGCCAGGCAGCTTATCGCCGAGCTCCAGCGAAGCGGAACGACCATCCTCCTGACCACCCACTACATTGAGGAGGCCGAGCGGTTGTGCGAGCGCATCGCCTTCATCGTCGCCGGGCAGATTGTGCGCATCGCCCAACTGGCGGAGCTCATGCAGCCGGTCCGGGGTCGCCAGGCACTGCTCCTGTCGGTGTCGGGCGATGGCGCGGGTCTGCGCGCTGACCTGGCTCGCGCCTTCCCCGCCTACACCATCACAGCCGCCGAGCAGCGACAACTGCGGGTGGAGGCGGAGGCCCCGATCCCCATCGGCCCCCTCGTACGGTGGCTGGAGGAGCGCCGGGTCGAGGTCATCGAAGCGCGCCAGGTGCGCCCCTCGCTGGAAGATGTGTTCGTCGAGATCACCGGGATCGAGGCCGACGCCATGCGCAAGGAAAAGGCCGGTGGCGGAGGTGGCGGTGCAGCATGAAACAGTGGATCGCCTTCGGGGCAATCCTCGCCAAAGACACGCGGGCGTACTATCTCAAGCCCCCCAACATCAGTTGGGGCTTGATCTTCCCCCTGGCCTGGGCCGGCATGTTCCTCATCCGGTCGGGGAGCGGTCTCGAGAGCGTCATGGCACTCTTGCCCGGGGTGGTCACCGTCTCCATCCTGTTCGGCACGACCTCCCTGCTGGCGGTGTCCGTGACGTTCGAGAAGAAGGGCCGCTCCTTTGAGCGACTGCTGCTCGCCCCGATCCCGCTGGAGTTGCTCATGTTGGCGAAGACGTCGGGGGCCATCCTGTTCGGGATCGCCAACGCCGCGGTGCCCGTAGTGATGGCGGCGTTTCTTGCGGACCTGTCCCGCGTGGCGTGGGGCGCCGCCATATCGGCGGTGGCCCTGATGGCCATCGCCTCCACCTTCCTGGGTTTGCTCATCGCAGTATCGGCAAGTGAGGTGTTCGAGGCTCAGACCTTCTCGAACTTCTTCCGCTTCCCGATGATCTTCCTCGGTGGGCTGTTCTTCCCCATCGCGCAGTTGCCTGTCTTCATCCGCCCGCTGTCGTACCTGTTGCCCGTGACGTATGGCGCCGACATCTTGCAGGAAGCGTTCCATGCGGCCGGGCGCATGCCCCTGGCACTCGACTTCGCCCTGTTGGGAGCCTTCTGCATCGGCCTGTTCCTACTCAGTGTTGGCAGGATCCGGCGTCGCTGGATCTTCTAGCCCGTCTGATCCACGGACCTCCGCGGGCTCCGGCCCAACCCGCGCCGGGGCCATAGGCCCCAGGCCCCGGCTTGCGCCGCAGGAGCGTCGTCCCGCGCGCCCGGCTCCCCGCCAGCCCACCAGCTCAGAACCGTGTTCCGGCTCCGTCGGGGGAGGTATCAGGGCGTCGCAAGGCGATACTGTACGGCGGGAGACGCTGTCTCCACTCCCGGGTTGCCCGAACCTCAGCCCGTCCTGCGAAGGAGCGCATCATGGAAGTCGGCTTCGCTTCAGCAGACATTACCCCCGCCATCGGCATGGAGTGCCCTGGCGGCTTCTCCAAGGCTTTCCATACCACGATCCATGACCCCTGCTGCGCCAAGGCGGTCGTCATCGAGAGCGAGGGGACACGTGTCGCCTTCGTGGGCCTCGACACGCTCTCGGTGAAGCACTCGGTGGTTGCCGCGGCGCGCGCTGCCATCGAGGCACAGACAGGCATCCCGGGCGGGAGCGTGATGGTCGGGGCCTCGCACAGCCACGCGTCCGGGCCGATCGTCGGGGCCATGCCCGGCGAGTTCCTCCGCCCCGAGGTCTTCGACCCCGCCTTCTGCGAGGACCTGGCCCAGCAGCAAGCGACCTCGGCTAACCCCGAGTACTGCAGCCATGTCGCCAGGCAGATCGCCACTGCGGTCATCATGGCCGACCGCCGGAAGGAGCCGGCACTGCTGTCGATTGGCCGGGGGCACGAGCCCACCGTGGCGTTCAACCGCCGCTTCAGGATGAAGGACGGGACCCAGCAGACGCACCCGGGGAAGGGCAACCCGAACATCGTCGCGCCGGCCGGGCCGGCAGACCCGGAGGTCGGCGTCCTGGGGGCCTGCAGCCCCGAGGGCCGGTTCCTGGGCTGCCTTGTCAACTTCACCTGCCATGGCACCACCGGCAACGGGGGCGCCTCCGCCGACTGGATCTACTGGATGCGGGAGTGCGTCACCGGCGGCATGGGTGGGGGCGAGGTCGTATTCCTCAACGGTGCCTGCGGCGATGTGACCCAGGTGGACAACCTGTCGCTACAGGAGAGCGAGTTCGGAGCGAAGTGGTCGCGCCGCGTGGGGCAGAGCGTTGGTGCGGAAGCGCTTAAGGTGCTCTGCCGGGCCGAGCCGGCCGAGCTCGTCCCCCTGGCCGCAGCGCAAAAGCGTGTCCGCATCAAGACCCGGGAGGTCTCCGAGGAGCGGTTCCGGCGGGCCCTCGAGTTCCTCACGTCGGACGCGCCACAGGGCTGGGAGCGCTGGTATGCCCGCGACGAAGTCCTGCTCCACGAGCAGACCAAGTGGGAGCCGGAGGTCAACGCGGAGGTGCAGGCGCTTCAGGTCGGGCCGGCCGTGTTCCTCGCCAACAGCGCGGAGTACTTCTGCCAGTTCGGCCTCAACATCAAGTCCCGCTCGCCGTTCCCGTTCACCTACGTCGTGGAGCTGGCCAACGGCTCGATCGGCTACGTCCCCACGCCGGAGGCGCTGGGGCCGCAGGGTGGCGGCTACGAGCCGCGCCTGGCGATGAGCAGCAAGCTTGTCGCCGCGGCCGGCCAACTGATCGAGGACGCTTCTGTGGAGCTCGCCACCGCCCTCACACCGGGCGCCGCGCCGCCGATGCCGCAGGTGCCGAACCCCCAGGAGTCGTGGGCGGTCAACGAGTGACGGCCAAAGGAGATGTCACCCCATGCACTACACTGTTGCGCTGCTTGCCCTCGCCGCCGT
>CAZIWQ010000559.1:3533-5195 GCA_964542355.1 uncultured Armatimonadia bacterium | reverse complement strand
TCGGCCTACGCGTCTGCGGCTCGTTCCTCGCCGCAGTCCCTCGTAGTCCGGCCCCCCCGAACGACGCGGCGCCGCGTCGCTAGTTCAGCACGTACTTGTAGTTGAGCAGCATCGGGTCCGCGGCGGTCAGCGCCTTCTCCGCCTCCTGGTCGGACTTGAGGTACCTGGCAAACATCGCGGCGGTGCGGGTCTTGATCGTCTGCCACTGGGCCACGATCACCTCACGCTGGCGCCCGGATCGATCCGAGCGCGACATCGCCGAGCGGGTGAAGGTCTCGTGGTAGCCATCCTTCACTGCCCCCATGAACTTGGGGGGCCGGCAGTTGTCGTAGGCACGCCTGGCATCCGCGAGGAACTGGGCGGTCCGTGACGCGGTCTCGATCGCGCCGTACAGGAGCATCACCGGCACGTCCACCGTCTGATAGTCCTCGGCCCGCCACATGAACCAGCCGCCGGAGAGGCAGACCACGGCGCCAACACGCGGGTCCTTGTAGGTCTTGCCCGCCCCGGCACATGCCAGGGCCGTGAACGAGCCCAGGGAGTGCCCGACAATGCCGACCTTGCCGGTGCCGACAAGCCCTGTCAGCAGCGCGTCACCCTCGGCGGCCGAGGCCGCCAGCATGCCGTCGATCGCCGCTACGACCTCGCGCGGACGATAGCCATAGGCGGCGCGATCGAACTTCGTCCCCTGCAGTGGCAGTCGCAGCGCGGTGCGCAGGTAGTCCTTGATGTCCACCGTGACCGGCTCGCGAATGCGCTCAGCCTTGTGCTGGTCGCTGTGGTCTGGCGCCACCACCACAAACCCCAGGCGTGCCAGGTGCTCCGTCAGGTAGGTCGCGTTGATCCCGCCCCCCCCGTAGCCGTGCGAGTAGACGAGCAGGGGGTACGCCGCATGCGTCCGTGCCGGGGCGCCATCGCGCGCCGCCGAGCCTTCCGCTCCGCTGCCGTAGCGCATCACGGCCTCATTCTCATCCGTCGGATACCAGACCGCAACCGTGAGCGGGGTCGTGCCGCCGGAGGCGCGGGTAGCCAGGAAGTCGCGGATGGTGTAGCCCGCGTGGTACGGCGTCAACGCCGGCTGTGCCCACGCGACCGCCGTGGCAAGGATGAGCGCCACAACGCCAAACGGACGGACCGACACTGGGTGGTGCCCCATGGTGATGCCTCCCGTCGAGAGCAGTATCAGGTAGTTGCGCCGGCCCCCGCCGCCGCCGCAAGGGGTGCTATCGCGGCCTCAGGCCAACTCATCATCCTCGCCCACGACTGCGTGGGGGTTGCGTTCGTTGAAGATCCTGCGCAGCATGAGGAAGTACTCATCTTCGGCCATCTCGCTTGCGCTCAGGGTGTCGGTCAGCCTCACCCATGGCTTGGGGCCCTTCTTGCTGACCGGCTGAAACAACATCATCGTGACGTTCTCGAATTTCTCACCCTGATCAGTGTACTCCTCGCGGCCGCTAATGGTTGCCAGGAGCCTGGTAGCCCTGTGGAATGTCGAAACGCTTCGCCCTGCCGTGACATCCTGATCCGCTGCTGCGGGGAAGGCGAAGAGGGCACAGACCACGGAGTACGGGAACCGGAGGTGCAGCGTGATCGCCTCTGTGCACAAGTCCGAGAAGCGGTTCTTGAGGTTCTTTCCGAACGGGGCGACGTTGATGGTCTTGA
>CAZIWQ010000559.1:2988-3523 GCA_964542355.1 uncultured Armatimonadia bacterium | reverse complement strand
GAGACCGTGCTGCTCATCCGAGTAGCTGACGTCGACCTTCTTGGGGCCCAGCCCTCCCTGGAAGGCCTTCTCGCCCGGGCCGCCCCGCACCGGGCTCACGCTGGGGAACCCAACGCCCCTCAAGCCCTCAGCGACCTCGACAGCCAGAGCCGCGGAGAGCAGCTCGGAATAGCGCTTCTTCTGGGCCTGCGTTGCCCCCTCGGCGGGCATCGCTCCGGCCTGTACCACTGCGTCGACGAGACTCATGCCCGCGCCCCTCTCGTGTGTCGCCGCTCCCGCAGTGAGGCGGCGGCCGCCTGCAGAAGAGCGCATTCGTCAACGCGTAGCCCGAGTCCTTCTCGGAGCACTGCCCTGTCGGCAAGGGCCTGCGCGTCCGTCTCCCGGCCGGTCCGGACGAGGCGGTCAAGCTCGTCCGCCAGAGTGGCAAGCTCGGCCCCACCATTCCTCAGTTGGGGTGGGAGGGCGATGGCGGTGTTCTCCGCCTCTGTTGGTTCGAGCTTGAGCATGCCCCCACCCAGGGCGTGCCCCTCGATCT
>CAZIWQ010000559.1:0-2978 GCA_964542355.1 uncultured Armatimonadia bacterium | reverse complement strand
CGAGGTCTGCCACGACACCGCAAGCCCACAGGCCGAGAGACACGCGCCCTCCCGCAGTCGCACCATGTGAAGGCTGTTGGGGGCCACTGCCCGCGTCTCGTTCACTACCAGGCGGTGAACGACGCCGCCCATGTACGCAAGGAACGCATCCGGAACGTAGACATGGGGCACGGCGAACCACGGGGATCGCGTCCGGCACTTGTAGGTGCGGTGCACGCCCAGCCTCTCCCCCATCTCCACATAGCCCCTGACTGGCTCTGGGAGCTCCGCCCCCGGCCCGATGCGAAGCAGGAACCTGCCATCCCCATCCTGGCTGGACCAGTCGCCTGCCGTCATCCGCAGGCCCTCGAGGGCGCGCCCGCGTAGCACGGCAGGATGAAGGAAGGCTGGAGGGATGCCCCACAGCCGCGCCTCGCCCGGCGAAAGATGGAAGAACCCATTGGCACCCGTCACGTAGCCGATCCCCACATCGGCGACGCTCCCCAGTGACACCGTGCCGCCCCCGGTCTGCAGACTGCGGTACAGCTCGCGTGCCCTCCGTGGCAACAGGTACTCAATGAGCCTCGCTTGCCCCCCGGCGATGGCTCCTGCATCCACCAGGTCAGCCCCAGGGATTGTGGCCGTATCACAGAACCGGAGTGTGCGCAGCGTCTGGGCATCGGGCAGATCTCGCATCCGGAGTTGCGCGGGACCTTCGCCCCGACCCTCGGCCAGGACCAGGAGAGTGTCCTCGCTTAGCTCGGGGAAGAGCTTGCGACGGAAGGTGAGGATCGTGACGCACCCAAACGCGGACAGCAGGTGCCTCAGCACTGGCCTCGCGTATGCCGCGTGCCCCAGCTCCATCGGGAACACCATCGCCAGCCGTCCGCCATGCTTCAGCGTAGCGATAGCTTGCACTGCGAAGGGTGCCCACGAGCTGGCCAGCTTGCTGAGCACCACCCCCTGCTCTCTTGCACACGCCAAAGCCCGCGCTCGATTGTCCCCGTTGAACCGCTGGTAGCGGATGAACGGGGGGTTGCCGACGACCACAGTGACCCGCTGCGCAGGGGCGGGAGCGAATTCGAAGAAGTCGCGCGCCACGAGATTGGCCGGTCCCACCCCGAACCCATCGGCCAGCTCTCCAGCTACACGGGCGCACACAGCCTCGTCGACCTCGATGCCGAAGACCTGCCTGGCCGGGTCTCCGCCAAGCTCACGAAGCCGGGCACAGGCAGACCGTAGGAATACGCCCCCCCCAAATGAGGGGTCCATCACGGTGTCGGCAGGGGCACGCACCGCCCAGTTGACCAAGAAGTCAGCGATCGGCGCGTCGGTGTAGTAGGCACCGAGGGACTTCGCATCCTGCAGACCGGCTGCATGCGTCTCCTGTCGGTTGCCACCGGCCAAAGGTTGACCTCCATGTACGTTCGCGTCCAGCGGGAGCAGACGCAAGTCCGATCCGCCCGAGCCTCGGCTGTGTCTCGAAGTCACCAGCGCTACCTCCCGCCCGACCGTCGTCCTCATTCCCGTCTGCTCGTGTGCCTCAACCAGACACCGGCCCACGTCCTCCGTCAGGCCTCGGCGGCCCGGGGCCCTGCAGGTCTGAGGGGGCCCCTCTCAGGGTGGGCGAAGCCTCCACGGGCACCGGGCAGCCGCAGGCGATCCAGTCCCGCAGGGCGCTTTCGTCGAAGCGCCAGCGTCCGCCGACGCGCACCGCAGGGATCTCCCTCGCCCGCGCCTTGTTGCGCAGCGTTACCGGATGCATCTTCAGGAACCGGCCGGCCTCTTCCGTCGTGAGCAGTGCCATAGTACCCTCTGCCTGGCTACTTTCCGCTTCATTAGACTCTACTCGACTGTACGCCGCTGCGTCAATGCCCCTGCTGAGACCGGGGGTCTCAGCCCCGGACGCCACAGCGTCCCAATGGCTCCGCGTGGCAAGCCGCCCCCGCACTGGCAGGACAACGCACCGCCGAGGGCGAACCCCCGCCCCCATGGCGGGGTGGCGAGGCAGACACGCTGAGCCCAGAATGCCGCATCCCGATGGGCCTGCGCTCACGCCACTGACCCGGCCCTGCACCGGAGGCCAGCGATGAGCTTGTGCACGCTCTGCGTCGGACTACTGAGCATCTTGTGCTTCGCCCTCCCGGCCGCGCCGTCACCGGGGCCGACGCGTCAGGTTGTGCCGGCCCGCGACCCGGCAGGTGCCCGCTTCCAGGTTGCTCTCCAGGGCGGCCACACCGACGCCGCAGGCTCCCTGCGCGCTGCCCGTGTGGTGATCCGCACGGAGGCAGGCATGCCATGCTGGGATGACTTTGACCCCAACCTTCACCCCTGGCTCCTGCGCAGCGGGCGCTTCGCCGGCCGCGAAGTGCTGCTCATCGGGGTCCGCAAGTCGACGATCTTCGACCCCCCGGAGCGTCCGCGGCCCTTCCTCTATGCCCTCAAGCCCGCGGGCCGGGGCCTGACGAAGGTCTGGCTGGGCACGAGCCTCTCGCGCCCCCTCGTCACCGCGACGTTCGGTGACCTCGACGGCCAGGGCGAGGACGAGCTGGTGGCGCTCGAGCGCACCGCGTCCGGTGGCATCGCCCTCGGTGCCTACCAGTGGGAGGGGTTCGGCGTCGAGGGGCTTGCGCGCTCGCAAGAGGTAGCGGCCGCCCGCGACGTGGCCTGCGCCGATGTGTGCGGCGACGGCGTGGCGGAGGCCGTCGTGTTCTCCGCGCAGGGGACACGGTGGGGCTTCCGGGCATTTGGGCTGCAGGGCGAGCACCTCGTCCCGGTCGCCGAGGCCGCGGCGACAGCCCCCGCTCGGCCGGCCACCTGGGTGCTCGTGCCGGCCACGAACGGGACCATGGGGGCCGTGAGACTGTCGTCAGGGCGCGCGACGCGAACGCTCCGCTTCCGGGCCATTGCCGCCGGCGCTCGTGGCTCGGCGCCCTGGCCCCCG
Source organism: uncultured Armatimonadia bacterium (assembly GCA_964542355.1). Taxonomy (GTDB): domain Bacteria; phylum Armatimonadota; class Zipacnadia; order Zipacnadales; family JABUFB01; genus CAZIWQ01. The sequence continues at coordinate 55 of CAZIWQ010000559.1, read as the reverse complement.
GGGACATGAGCGGGCCGGATACTTCGGGCCGTGCGGCTCGTTCCTCGCCGCAGTC
>CAZIWQ010000558.1:4902-5195 GCA_964542355.1 uncultured Armatimonadia bacterium | reverse complement strand
GTTCATCGCCTCACTCCTTCCACCCGATCGTCGTCCCCAGGTTGTGCCGGGTGCGAATGCGCCAGCGCTCCAGCTCCTCGACCGTGATCCCCTCCATGCGTGCGATGGCCGCCTTGCGTTCGGGGGTGGCGAAGTTGATGCGATCCCACTCATACGCCCGCAGGATCTGGAGCTCGACGGGCTTGAACTCGGGCGTCTCGATCAGGCCGCGGGTGTAGCCATACTGCTCCTCGCCGGGCTCGAGCCTGAGGTAGCCCTCCCGTTGGCAGATCTCCGTCAACTCGGTCTTGGGT
>CAZIWQ010000558.1:0-4892 GCA_964542355.1 uncultured Armatimonadia bacterium | reverse complement strand
CGCGGATCTGGTCCCAGGTCTCCCCCGGGAACCCGAAGACGAAGTTGGCCGCGGTCTCATAGCCGCGTGCGCGGGCGGCAGCCATGATCCCCGGGACCTTGCTCAGATCGATCGGCTTCTTGACGATGTTGGTCTCGACCTCCTGGACCCCGGACTCGACGGAGATCGTGAGCTGATAGCAGCCGGTCTCGCGCATGCGGTCGAGTAGCTCCGGCGTGAGGTGCATGACATTCACGTTGCCGCACTTCCAGATGAGGTCGTAGCTGCGCTGCTTCAGGCCGTCGAGGATCTCGGTCACACGGCGGCGGTGCGCGAGGAAGTCGTCATCGAGAAAGATGATCTCGCGAATGCCCCAGTCGGCGTAGAGCCGATCGATCTCCGCCAGGACGTTTTGCGCACTGCGCAGCCGAATGCGGCGCCCGCTCAGGAGATGTCCGGCGCAGAAGATGCAGTGATGGGGGCACCCCCGCGCGCTGATGGTGACCGCGAAGGGGAACCGGCGTGGCAGGAAATGGTGAGCGTACTTGTTTGCGGTGGCGGCATAGCGTGCGAAGTCCAGCCCCCCGTAGTCAGGGAAGGGGACGGCGTCCAGGTCCTCGACGAACTCCCGGGGTGGCTGCACGACGACCGGTCTGCCATAGGCGAGACCGTCGATCCCGTCCAGGTCGGGGTGCGGGGTGTTGAGGGCCTCCAGGAGGCGGGGGAGGCGCAGCTCCCCCTCGGCCATGATGAAGTAGTCAACATTGGGGTCGTCGGCGGCCGCCTCGATGAGCATCGTCGGCAGGATGCCGCCCAGGATCACGACGGCCTCAGGCAGCGCCTCCTTCACCAGGCGGCTCATGGTGCGCGGCTCCGTGATGTACTCGGTGGAGGCCGTACTGATGCCCACGACGTCCGGCCGCGTACGCTGTAGCTCCTGGCGCACCTGCTCCGGGGACAGGTTGCCCAGATTGGGGTCGTAGATCCACGAGTCATACCCGGCCTGCTTGAGGCAGGCATTGAGCAGACCGAGGCCGTAGGGGATCAGGCGCCACGTGCGCCGCCCGTCCCATGCGAAGTTTGGCTGGACCAGCATCACACGCTGCAGTCGACGTGCCTGTGCCATGCACTCCGCCCCCTATCTCAGGTTCAGATGTTGCATCATCCTGATGTTGTAGTAGCGGATGTCCGTCATCGGGTCGGGGATCCGGCCGGCGCCAAAGGCTGCCACCAGGTCGCCGACGGCATGCTCGATCGTGTGCTGCGGCACGAATCCCAGGTCGTGCTCGATGGCCGCCGAGGAGATATGATAGGACCGCAGATCGTCCGTCGGCTCGGTGACGATCGCGACGCGCTCGCCGCCCACCACGGCCCGCACGATCTCGGCGATCTCCCCGACGCGATGGTTCTGGTAGCCGGCATTCCACACCTTGCCGGCAACCTGCGCGACCGGCCGCGCCAGCAAGTCGACATACAGATCGGTGATGTCGTCAATGTGGATGTTGGGCCGGCGCTGCTCCCCGCCAAACACCGTGATGCGTCCCCGGTTCACCGCGTGGTTGGTGAGGATGTTCACCGTCAGGTCGAGCCGCAGGCGGGGAGAGTACCCACACACGGTCGCCGGCCGCACGGTCACGGTCGTGAAGTCATCGGACTGATACTCCCGCAGAATGTCCTCGCACAGCGCCTTGTACTTGGAGTAGTCGGTCAGGGGCTGCAGCGGCAGGTCCTCGGTGACGTTGTCCTCGGCCTTGACCCCGTAGACACTGGAGGAGGAAGCATAGATGAAGCGGCGCACTCCGCAGTCGCGGGAGGTGGCGACCAGGGGGCGGAAGGCATCGTAGTTGATGGATCTTCCCAGCTCCGGGTTCAGCTCGAAGCTGGGGTCATTGGAGATGCAGGCGAGGTGGATGACAGCCTCGCAGCCGGCCAGGGATCGCGCCAGGAGCGGCTGATCGCGCAGGTCGCCCGTGACCAGCGTCAGCGCCGGATGGTCGCGGACCGCGTCCAGCACGTGCTCGCCATAGATGAACAGGTCCAGCACCCGCACGCGGTGCCCCGCGGCGAGCAGCTTGGGCACGAGGACAGCGCCGACGTATCCCGCGCCTCCCGTTACCAGGACATCAGTGCCTGTCTGCACAGTCGTGTCCATCTCCTATCGCAGCAGGGCCTCGATATGGCGGCGGAGTGGCAGCCGCTCCAGGATCGGGCGGTTGCCCATCGTGGCCAGGACCTCGGCGGCGGCCACATTCCCCACAAAGGACAATACCTCAAGGGGCGCGTCCTGAAACGCACACAGCGCCGACAGGGCGTAGAAGGCATCGAACGCCCCGACACGGTCGGTGATGCGTGTGGCCAGCGAGGGTGCCTCATGGAACCCCTCGGTGGGGCGCCAGCCCAGGGCACCGCGCTTGCCCTGCGTGACCACGGCATGCCCGGCATTCAGTCGTCGCCCCAGACTCTCTGCCAGCTCCCTGACCTCCTCGACACGGGTGCGGTACTCCAGGCGGATCTCCTGCTCTGCCAGGCACACATAGTCTGCGCGGGGGTACTTGCCGACCGTGTGATAGCCGTAGTTGCCGGCGTTCGCCTGTGCCGTGAGCGCCAGGTATCGCGCTTCGCCGCACAGCATGGTCACCGCTTGCGCGGAGAGCATGCCATGGCCGTAGTCGGCGACCAGCACCAGGTCATAGGCGGGGATGAGCTCCGTCAGCCGAGCACACAAGGCCGCGTCATCCTCCGCCGTTGGCGGCTCGTCATTCATCACGTAGACCTCAAGCAGCGGCAGTGCGAAGTAGGACTCCAGGTAGCGCCGCTTGACAATCGTCGGAGCATCGGCCTTCGTGACAAACAGCGGCTCCACCCCGGGGCGGAGCTCGTCGCGCAGCCACTGCTCCTGCGAATCGCGGGTCCCGATGGTGGCGAGCAAGCCGACCTCGCCGCAGAAGTCGGCCAGGTGATTGGCGACTCCGACTGCGCCGCCGGCGAAGCGCTCGTGCGACAGGTACCGCATGGCCAGCACCGGCGACCTGAGGGAGCGTTGCAGGGCGCCGCAGTAATAGTACTCATCCACGATCGCCTCGCCCACCACCAGGACCTTGAGGTCTTTGGCGTGCTCGAGGCACGCAAGCAGCCCGTTCGCCCCATACTGCTCGGAGAGCCGCACCAGGTAGGCGTCCACTTCTCGGGGGAACGGCGACAGGTGCCGGTTGATGAGCTCGGAGGAGCTGGAGGTGATCTCCTCGATGAACACGATGTCCGTGCCCACAGCCGCCGCGGCGGCTTCCTCGCGCATGATCTCGGGGGTGCGGTTCGTGCGGTACTCGGCGCCTTTGGCGTACACATGGGGCTGCAACAGCTCAAGCGTCTCGACGGCGGTGGGCCACTCGTTGATCGCCACGAAGCTGACGCAGTCGAGCGCGGCGAGTGCCTCGGCCCGCAGGACCTGCGGGAAGGCCGGGCGGTGCGGGCCCTTATTCACAAAGTGATCGGGTGTGACCGTCACCACCAGCACGTCCCCCAGCTTACTGGCCTTCTGCAGGTAGCGAATGTGCCCGATGTGGAGCAGGTCAAAGCAGCCGTGACAGTGCACAATCCGCTTGCCGCGCTCCCGCAGAGCGCCGAGCGCTCCGGCGAGGTCGGCAAGGGACCGGATCTTATCGCTGCTGGCCATTGCCACTCTCCTCCCGCGGCTGCCGCGACGGTTCCAGTCGAGCTGCTGGGTCTGGGGCACGGTCGGGCATGCGGCCGAGGCAGAAGCGACGGAAGTGGTGGTAGTGATAGGACAGCCGGAAGGTGGCCTCCTGTCGCGCCCCGGCGCCCCCGCCGATCAACCACCGCAGTGCCGCCTTCGCCACGCGCAACGCGTACACCAGGCAGGTTGCGGCGCGGCCGGCGTGCAGACGCAGATACAGGTATTCGCTATCGAAGAGCTGCTCCGCGAGCTCGCGGTTCGCCAGCTTGCGCCCGGACTGCCGACCGTGATGCACGACCACGGCGTCGGCGACGAAGACACGCTCGTAGCCGGCCTGGCGCAGCTTCTGGCACCAGTCAATATCGTCGTACCACATGTAGTAGCGCTCGTCGAGGGGCCCCACGCGCGCGAGCACATCGCGGCGCAGCAGCATCGCCGCCCCCGACACCCAATCGACCCGTGCCATATCCCCCACCGTTGCCAGCACCCGGGCTTCGACGCCTCGGTTATAGGCGTGCTCGAACCGTGACGGCAACAGCCGGTAGAGGACGCGCGGAAAGGGGGCGACAGATACCTGGTGAGTACCATCGGTATTGAGTAGGCGGGGCCCCACCACGCCGATCCGACTGTCGCCGGCTGCGACCTGTGCGAGCCGCTCGATGCACCCGGCCCGCACCTCGGTGTCGCTGTTGAGCATGAACAGCAGATCGCCGGTCGCCGCCTCCAGGCCCTGGTTGTTGGCCCGCACGAACCCGACGTTGGTCGGGTTCACGAGGAGGGTGACGCCGGGGAACTCGCAACCGACCATCGCCGCACTGTCATCCTCCGAGGCGTTATCGACGACGATCACCTGGAGGGCGAGGGCCTCCGAAGCCCACGGCAGGGACCGGAGGCAGTTGCGGAGCAGGTCGCGCGTGTTCCAGTTGACGATGACCACCGACACGGTCGGCGGGCCTGGTGCCTCGGCCTGGCAGGTAACTGACATCGCATACCGCACTCTCGGAGGGGCTCGCGGGCTGTTGGCAACCCGCATTTCCCCGGGGCCCCCCTGTTTTCCTCTGGGGACGGGAGCAGGTTCCGTAGCACGGCCCGTGCAGGGCCACGCTTCGGCCTTTCGCGGGCTCCCGGCGCCATGCTATACTACGGGTCCGGCCGAGAAGGCCACATCCGGCCGGCCCCCGAGGCATAGCGGCCGGCTGAGTGCCCTCCAGAGCCATTC
>CAZIWQ010000557.1:0-5201 GCA_964542355.1 uncultured Armatimonadia bacterium | reverse complement strand
CCGGCCGGCCCCCGAGGTGTAGCGGCCGGCTGAGTGCCCTCCAGAGCCATTCTGGGGTGGCTTCGCGGCCTCGGAACGGCTTTTCGGCCGCTCTTCTAGGCCCAGACCGCTACGCGGTCTTCGGGCGGAGGATCTGCTTCATGGGATCCCGCAGCAACTGCCTCCCGCGCGCAGCCCGGCCTGGGGTACAATATGCACATGGACACGCCAGTTGAGTTCAGGGTCGACCGCACGGTCTTGTCCGTCGTCTCGTCCTTCGAGGAGGCGGCGGCCGAAGATGCCGCCTACTGGCGCTCGCGGACGCCTGCGGAGCGGCTGGCGGCGCGGGAGGCACAAAGGCAGGTCGTGTATGGCTATGACCCAGCTTCCGCCCGACTTCAGCGAGTTCTTACAGTTGCTCGCCTCGGGGAGGACTGACTACCCCCGCGCCCGTACCTCTTTGCGCTGCGCGGCCGACTTGTACATCAGCTCCGTGAGCTCGCAGACCTTGACGCCCAACAGGTCGGTGCGGATCTGCGGGACGCGCCCCAGTGCCGCCCACACGAAGTGCTGCTGGGAGCTGGCATAGCCCGCCCAGTCCGGCTCCAGCGCATTCTGGCGCGTCTCGAACTGGTCCAGGAGGAAGGTCGCGTCCGCGTCGATGCCCTCAATGCTCTGAAAGAACGCGAACGGCTCCAGCCGCAGGCCGCCCTTGGAGCCCATGATGCGATGCCCGGTGCCCCCGTCCATGTGCGTTGCCCAGCTCTCCTCGAAGAACAGGGTGATGTCGCCCTGGAAGCGCACCAGCGCGGTCGCCAGCTCCTCCACATCATAGCCGCTCGCCTCGCGCCGCCCCGCGTGCATGTCGATCTCCTGGAACGTGCTGGCCGACACCGTCTCGATCGCCGGGTTGTCGAGCAGGTACATCATCAGGCCCAGGTGGTAGACGCCCATGTCGGGGAGTGCCCCGCCGCCGGCGTGCCTCTTCTGGACGAAGATCGGGGTGGCATAGCCGTCGACATAGGGGCGGCCGCGTCGGCGGTAGCTGCTGGCCTTGGCGTAGTAGATGCGGCCGAGGTGGCCGGCGTCGATCAGCCGCTTGGCGGCCCGCGCCTCCTTCGAGAACACCGTCCCGAGCTGCATCGCCAGGATGCGCTGGTTGTCGACGGCGGCCTTCTCCATCTTGTGGGCCTCGGCCGCGGAGTTCGCCATCGGCTTCTCGCAGTAGACGTGCTTGCCGGCCTTCAGCGCATCGCAGGTGACCGGGCAGTGCAGGACATTGGGGAGACAGACGTCGACGACATCGATCTCGTCGAGTTTGAGTAGCTCGTGGTAGTCGGTGAACACGCGCGGCACAGAGAACTGCTCGGCGGCGCGCTGGGCCTCTTCCTCGCGCACGTCGCAGACGGCCACGACCTCCGCGTCGGCGATGTTGGCATAGCCGGAGAGGTGGTGCTTGCCGATGATGCCGGTCCCGATGACGCCTGCCCGCAGTTTGCTGCTCACGATGCTGCCTCCATGCGAAGGGAGTTGGGTGTTGCGGGGGGGATTCCCCGTTTGCAGCGGTAGACCTCTGCGGGAGTTCCGGGGTGGTACGACCACGGCGAACGACACGGCACGAGTTTCGGGGACACCAGGATGTTCATGGATGGAGCCGGCTACGGTGCACGGTCGAGGGCCGTCTCGGCCCGGCGCATGATGTCCTCCAGCCGCGGAGCCTCGACGCTGACGTCCCGATACCCCGGCACCACCCCGTCGGCCTCGGTGAGCACCGCGGCGGCCTCCGCGATCCAGCCACGGTCGGCGGCATTGCCCCGTCGCCGCACCTCCGCCAGACGCTGCTGCAGCAGGGAGAGGGTATCGTAGTCGTTGAGCCCCTCGCGGAAGAGCTCCCAGCGCAGTGAGTTCAGGAGCCCGTCGCGCGTCTTCGTCGGGTATACCAGCCAGCCGTCACCGTGCCGCCGCGCGACGCCGTCAAGCCCCTCCGTCCACGGGTCCAGTGTCGCCACCCCCCCCGTGCCACCCCAGTAGTTGATGGCCCACAACACGATGCCATCGACACTATGCTTGCGGGCGATCCACGGGAGGACGCGAGCGTTGACCGCCGGCAGGTCGATCAGCATGAGCGAGTTGTGGTAGACAAAGATGCGGTCACCCTTCGCGTGACGCGCCGCGACCGCCATCGGGCTCAGGTCGGGGGCCGAGAAGTCGAGCGCGGGACACCAGATGTCGACGAGGCCCTCCAACTGCGGCAGCGGCGAGTTGGAGAGGAAGATCGGCAGGTCGGCCGCCGCCTGTCGCGCCAGCTTGCACAGCTTCGGGAGCTTGTCGCGCAGCCGGGCGTCCTGCTCCCAGAACGGCTCGTCCCAGATCCACAGCGCAGTCTTCGCGAGCCACCCCTGCTCACGGAAGACCGCCGCCAGCCGGCGCAGCTCCTCCGTGAATGCGGCCGCGAACGCGGGGTCATCCGGATCGATGTCCAGCTTCCCCCACTTGCGGCGTCCGTCCCAGCCACCGGCTCCGATGAACTGCACGGGGAACCACGCGAAGTCGAGGCCACTCGCGAAGTACGCCTTGCCGCTGGCGATCGTCTCCTCCTGCGTGCCGGCGCGGAAGCGCCCGGTACCGGAGGCCCGATGCGCGACGACATTGCGGGTGTAGTCGTCCTGGGAGATGCCCCCGTAGACGGTCCGGTAGATGCCCCACCCATTCCACACATCGGCCTCCACCATCAGCTTCGAACGGTCGGGAAGCTCGTAGCCGAGCACCTTCACGCGCAGGATGAACTCCTGCGCGACGCCCTCGCCGACCAGCCGCACCGGCCCCTCATAGACACCGGGGGGCACGTCGCGGGGCACCCGGACGGTGACCCAGAACACCAGATGCCCGCTGTCGGCAGCGTCCACCGCGGTGGGTGGCAGCAGGGGGTCCGGCCAGTCACCCGGGAAGGTCGTGAAGTCCGACGGGGTCTTGATGGTGACATAGCCCACTACGTTGTAGGAGAGCTGTTCACGGGCGATCCGGGCCCGGGCCGAGGTCAGATCGGCTAGCTCCAGCCTCAACTGACGCAGCGGCGGGCGGCGCGGTGTCACTCCGATCTGGAGCGCCCGCACCTGGTTGCGGCCTGCCTGCAGCTCAACCACCGGGTTGGGGGCACTGTCCTCCACACGGTCCTCATGCCGCACCTTCCACGTCGGCGCGAGCGCCCACAGGCCGAGCTGCTCGGAGGTGGCGAGGGTCTGCGGCCGGAGCACCTGCCGGTCACGCGTATCGCCCAGCGGATAGCTGAAGCGGCACACCGGTCGATCGGCCGGCTGGAGCAGCGTGACCGCCAGGCGTTGCTTGCCGCTCTCGTGCACCCGGTAGGGCAGCACCACCCCGGGGGGCGAGAACCGCCCCTCCGTCCGCACGGCGGCCCCGGAGCGCAGGAGGCTCTCGGTGCGTACCAGCGCCTCGCCCTCGCCGGCCAGCTCGGCGGTGAGCCGCCGCTCGCCCACCCCGGTGACACGCAGGCCGGGGGGCCGCTCACCAAACACCAGCAACCCCCATTCGGACGGGTCGCACCAGTCCTTCTCGCGCAAGAACAGGGAGCAGGTCTCCCCCTTGGGCCGGCTCCGGCCGATCTGGAGCCCCCAGGCGCCCCCGGGCCCCATGCCGAGATCGGCGAAGCGGATCCCCATCTCCGCAGTCCAGCCCTCCGCCGTACGCCGGGCAGCGACCTGCCAGTCTGGCTCCCACGACACATCCAGCTTGCTGCTCCCGTCCTTGTTCCGGACGCCGCGTTGGCTGTACCGGGTCCCCAGCGGATTGGTGGCAAGCTGATAGTACGTGCTGCGGTCGCGGTCAGGGTCGAGGAACAGCTCGAAGGAGTCATCGGCCCACACCGGCCCGTCGGGCTTCGTCTCGCGCGCAACGAGCTCAGCCGACCGATCGGCACTGCGCAAGGCGACGTACAACCGCTCGGCGTCGTGGCCCACGAGCACCTCAGTGCGTGCGCTGACGGGCGTGCCGTCGAACTTCACGAAGCTGCCGAGGGGAGCCACGCCCTGCCATGCCGGGTCATCCAGTTGCCCATCGATCAGGGGCGCCCGGGTCAGCCGCGTTGCGGTTACGAACAGGTCGCGCTCCGTGACCGGCGGGACATGGTGTCTGACCTGGAGGTTGTCGATGAGCAGCGAGTGGCCTCGCCCCTCCGCCCCCTGGGCCCGCACCTGTCCCACCCACACCCAGGTGAGGCGAGCACCGCGCAGGGCCTGCGAGAACGTGCGTGTCAGCGGAGCCTCGCTGTGAACCCACTGCCCCATGGTCGGTTGGAGGGTGAGGGAGGCCCAGTGCTCCTTGCCATCCGCGGTCTTCACGGCAAGCTGGGTGAAGTAGCCCGGCGCCGGGCCGGCCGAGCACAGATCCACGCTCAGACACGAGTCGGCCTCGACGAAATCCAGCGGGCGCCCGAGGTACATGCGGTCATTGGTCGTCTCTGCCCGCAAGGCAGTGCCGGTCGGCCCGGCGGCCGGCTCGGTGCGAAGCTTCACCGTCGCGGCTGCAGAAGCCACCCAGGGGTCCACCTTGCCGTCCTCAAAGCTGTCTATCAGCATGGGCTCGGCGCCGGCCATGGCGGCCCACAGGGCACAGGCGAGAGTGAACACAACTGCAGCACAGCGCTTCAGCGACATGTCGTCTCCTATTGTCTCCCGCTAGGGAGAGGGTGGCTGCAGAGGGCGGCCCACTCGCCGCGAAGCGGCGTGCCGTCGAGCCCCGACGGGGCGACAGATGGTAGCGAGGGGCGTGAGCCCCTGGTACGCGGCCCCCTTCACCCTGTCCCCCTTTCCTCTGTTCCCCCGTGCCGCCGTCCCGGCGGCACGGGGGAACAGAGGAAAGGCACAGGGGGGGGCCAACCACGGGTTGCCAACCGTGGCTATCCCGCAAGGCGGGACCTACCCCTCCGGGGTCGTACGACCACGGCGAACGACACGGCAGTTCCGTCGCAGCGAGGCGCCGACCTTCGCCACCACCATCCGAGCCTGTCGCCTGATTCGGTACCCGGACCCCAAGCAGACGCGCGCCGCGCCCGAGCGCGGCGCGTGATGTGAGTGCACTCGGGCGACGGCTCCCTTGTGCTCCCCCGCCGGGCCTTGCCCGGCGGGGGAGCACAAGACAAGCAGGAGGAGGGTGGCCACCGGATCCCCGGGCTGAAGCCCGGGGCTAGGTGACGCGCGCTCCTC
>CAZIWQ010000556.1:0-5212 GCA_964542355.1 uncultured Armatimonadia bacterium | reverse complement strand
CTTGCGTGCCATCACGACAACCTCCCTCGATAGTGGTCTGCGGGGACCGCCCCGACCATGCCGGGCAGCGCCGACGATGCCGACGCAGCACTGGGCTCCCCAGCAGTTGCCGTCTCAACCGGGCGTTGTACGTTCCTGACCGGGACAACCGTCTCCATCTGGGTTCGTCAGCGAGGGCGTAGACACCTGCTATCGCGACCGGGTGCACCGGGCTCGCGGATCTCGCTTTCCGCCCGAGAGCCGTCTCCGCTCGTGCCCCCTACGTCACCTCGCAGGTTACGTCGAACTCCACGCCATCCACTGCCTTCGCTCCGTAGGTGCAGTTCGTGACGATGAGGACCGCGTGATCCAGGCGGGAGCTGGTGAAGCGCTCCAGTGGCCCGAGGCGGACCTCCGTGCCGCCGGCCGGGAGCGCACGTGTCGAGGCCACGGCAGCCTTGCGGCCCCGGCTGAACTGGGTCGTCACCGGCCATAGCTCCGCCTTGAGAGGCACGTCTTCGGGGACGAAGCCCGGGACAGTGACCGCGATGGTCAGGGACCGGGTGTCGGCTCGGGGCTGGAAGCGGAAGTAGCGACACGCCAGATGGTCCAGACTGTAGCGGCCGAGCGGGCCCGTGCGTCCGGGGCCCGGCTGCCAGCTAGCCGACAGCAGCCGTTCGCCATGGCGCTCGTAGACCGCGGGGCTAAACAGCGGGCTGGCCGGATCGGCGAGGAAGTAGCCGTCCACGCAGTATCTGGAGGCGAAGAAGTCCGGTCGCGTAGCGTCGGCGAAGGGCCCGAACCTCCTCCCCGCGGGCGTGGTCGGGGCGAACAGTGACTCGAGGGCACTGAGGGGGGCGCTGCCGGGGGTGCGCGCGACGGCCCAGCACCTCGCGAGTGACCTGGGTATGCGGCGCTCCAGGTAGCCCACGAACATGCCGGCCCAGTACCGCGCGGCGTCGCTGTCCAGCGACATCTCCGGCTTGTCGCTCCAGGCCCGCATGTGTCCCAGGTAGTTCGGGTTGTCTGGGAGGACGTACGTCTGGGCGAACACGGCCGTCGCCTCGTCAAACCACCACCACGGATCTCCTGGCTTCCCGAAGACCCCCGGGTCCTGCTGTGAGTAGGTGAACGCATGGGCCATCTCGTGCACGGCTACGGCCCGGGCACGCTGGCTCTGGACGTCCAGGGACGGCTCTGTGCTTCCACACTCCAGGAGGATACTCGGCACCCCCCCGACCGGATACATCAGCCCCAGCGGCGCAGGATAGAACAGGGCGCGCATGTCACATACCCACGCATGGAGCTTGCGTGTGCTGTCACGTGGCGGTGTCGGCCACCCAAGCAGAGGGAGACGGCGGTACGCCAGGTCCAGCACCCAGGAGTAGGCACGTGCCAGTCCGCGATCGGCCACCCCGTGCGTGTATGGCTCGCCGCCGGTACCCGAGTTGCGCACGGCATAGTGCACCACACACTTGCCGGATTCGCACACCTGTCTGAGCAGACGCTGAACCTCGTCGGGGGACATGTAGGGGCTGAGCATCCTACACCTCCTGTTCGGACACGCTCGGCGGGTTGTCAAAACAGCGAGATGGCCCGCAGCTCGTCACCCTCGAACTCGATGCGGAATAGCCGGCTCGCGCGTTCGCGAAGGGGTGTCTTGAGGTCGGCCCAGTGCTCCCGCAGGTCGCGCTCGAGGGCGACGATGACGCGCGATACCTCCCCTCCCCCATCGGGTCCGGTGGTCTCACGTACAAAGCGTCCCTCGCCGTCGCCCGGTTCCGGACCGAGGAGGTAGTCCAGCCGGTCCTTGACGCGGTCACAGGTCTTCTCCCTGACCCAACCCTCGGCCCACTCCACCACATGCTGAGCCAGCATCTCGGTCTTGGCGTCGGGCCCCTTCTCCACCAGCCTCACGCGGGCCCGATCCGGCCGTTGTCTGCCAGACTCGTCAACCAGCGCCTTCACCGGGGCTTCTTTCGCGTACGCGGTGAACAACACAACGAGGGCCTTGGGCATCTCGTCGGCCACTGTGCGGGCGGTCTCCGTATCGTACTTCTCCTCCCCTGTCGCGCTCGCGGGGAGAGAGATATCCAGGATCGCGACGTCATAGGGTCTCCCTGCGCGCCCCGCTTGGCGTACGAGTGTGTGGGCCTCCTCAATGGTCCCCGCGACCTCGATCTGCAGTCCGTAGTCGGGGCGCAGGACGGCCGCGAGCGACTCGCGGATCAGCTTGACGACCTGTTCGCGCACGGGCACGAGATCTTCGACAACCAGTATGCGGAACACCGGCGATCACCCTGTCTTGCGCTATTGTGTGCTGCATGGGATGCGGATCACGAACTTCGCGCCCTCTCCGTAGACCCCGGCCTCACGGATGCACCCGCCGTGGGTCTCAACCACCTTGCGCACCCATGACAACCCCACCCCGGTGCTACGCGCCCCACTGCGCAGGCTCACGAAGGGCTCGAAGATGCGCTCCTTGAGGGCGGGGTGCACGCCCGGGCCGTTGTCGGCGAAGCTAACGATAGCCCAGTGGCGGCCGCCGCGCTGCGCCCACCGAATCCGGATGCGCATCTGCAGGTAGCTGCCTTCCGTGCACGCCCTGGCGTTCTCGGCGAGTTCGAGGAAGACGGTGCTCAGCAGGTGTGTGTCGAGCCAGGCCGCCGTCGGCGTACCGTCTGTGGCGATCGTGTATCCGTCAGGCCCGAGAGGGCCGCGAATGGCCCCCGCCACCAGTCCGACGAAGTCGGGCACCCACGTCCTGTGGAGCGTGACCGGGCCCAGGCGGTGCCGAATGGTGTCGATGTCGAGGGCAACGTCGTTGAGCGTCTCCGCGAAGTCGTTGTTCACGTCCGCCAGCCTGGTCGACTCGGCCTCCCCCAGGCGGTATCGCTGGAGCAGCAGTCTCAGCGCCGACAGGCGTCCGGCGATCGCGTGGCAGGTCTGCGAGATGGCGGTCTCGATGGCCTGCTCGTACTTCCCCTGGCGGTCCCGGGCCACCCAGTCGTCAGAGGCGGTGATCAACTCAGAGACGGCGTCGCACAGCATCTCGAGTCGCTGGAAGTCCTCGGGGCCCCAGTCAGCGGGGACGTCCAGCGTCACCTTCCCGATGGCTTGCGACTGCCCTCTGGCAAACAGCGGGAAGTCCACCCACCGATCTCCCGGCTTCTTCGCCAGCGGCTCGGGGCAAGCCGGATCGATCACGTTCCTGAGCATGAGGCCGGTGGGGGTGAGGAACTGCTCGTCGGGATCCCGCCCCTCCTCCCACGCCCACACGATGGGGCGCTTCTCCTCCAGGCAGACGAAGGCCTCCGCTCCTGCTCCCGGTTCCAGGATGAACTCCCCGGCCTCGAACCGGGCAGCGACCTCGCTCGCGTGCCCGTGCTGCCGGGAGCTCACGAGATGCCCGGCATCTCTGAGCAGGTACAGGCGCGTCCACCGGTGCCCCAGCCGTTCCATCGCCGACAGCAGCGCCTCGAACAAGTCATCCCGGTCGACGGCCTGCCCCACCGCCTTGATCGCCTCGAACAGCGCGTACCACGGGTTGCGGTCCATCAGGAAGCAGAACGCACCAATGACCCGGCCGCGCCAGTCATGCACCGGGTAGCTGAGCAGAGCGGAGGAGGCGCCCTCCGCGTCGTGGTCCACGGGAGCCACCAGGCGCACATCCTCGGCCATGGTGCGTTCGGCTGCCGCCCTCCCGGCCTCTCCCAGGCGTGCCGTCATGGCCTCGAGGCAGTCCATGGCTGCCCAGCCGGCCGGAACGCCCAGGCGCTGCTCCGCGGCCGCGTTGGCGTAACGCAGGTGGTGTCGACGGTCCACCACCATGGCCGGTCCGGGCACCCCGTCGAGCGCGGATTGGAGCATGTGCATGCATTCGCTCTGGCGGATGACTGACCCCAGTTGGCGCGCGAACACTTGCAGGTCGTCTGTCTCTTCTTCGTCCGTCGGGCGACCGTCTTGGCGCTCGACGTGGATCGTCCCGACGACCACCTTGTCGCAGACGAGGGGGACCAGTGTCAACGCCTTGATCCCTGCCGCCGTGACCACGTCCTTGTTGGTCAACGCGTGCGCGCGTACATCGGCGACCACCAGCGCCTCGCCGGTGTTCACCACGTGGGGCTGCACGTCACGGCCGGCTTGCTCCCCGTGAAGGGTCCAGTCGGTCATGGCGGCAATGTCGACTTCGGAGCCGTCGTCGGGGCTCTGGAGCAGCCCCTGGATGCGCTCGCGAAACGCGTCGACGAGCGAGATCATCACGCGCCGGTACCCCAGCTCGCGCAGTCCGTCCGCCGCAGCCTGCGCGGCGACGTGCACGTCGGTGACCTGCGAGCCGATGGTCCGGACGATCTGGTCGATGATCGCGACATGCTTGTTGCGCCGCTCGAGCCGGACGCGGTTGTGCTCGGCTTCGCACGCGGCCCGAAACGCGTGGCGCAGGTCGCCCAGCGCCTGCTCGGTGAGGGCCCGCCGCTCGCGACTGACAACCTCCCGGCCGCGCAGATCGCTGACCATGGCTGCGAGCCGTTCGTCACTGCCCGCAGGCTCGAGCTGGATGCCCACAGCCCACCGCTGTGCCTCGCCCGCGAACGATAGCGCGCCATCGGCCCCTTCCATGAGCCGGCCCAGGGACTTCCGGCTCCCCCGGTCGGCAGTGGACTGCGGGAGGTCAGCCGCCAGGCGCCAGCCGTCGCTCCAACGCCAGAAGGTCACCTCCCCCCAGTCCAGGAGTGCCGGCACTGCCTCGGCGAACAGCCGGAGCACCTCGCGAGGCCCTCTGCCGGTGGCCTGCAGCATCCCCGCCGAGAGCGACTTGAGCGCCGCCACCACCTCGGCCGGCGCCCGTTTGGCGACCGACGAGTCGCCGTGCGCGCGGCGTGCCTGTCGGTAGTACCGCAAGGCGCTCTGCCAGTCCTGGTGTTGCGCGAAGACGTTGCCCAGCCGCCACGCGTCGAAGAACCGCCTGGCGAAGTCCGCCACCATCGGCGACGCGAACCGCAGCGACGTTGTCGCCGCGGGCGCCATCCGCGCCGGTCTGGCCGGCCGCTTCGACCCGGCAGTTGCCGACGCTTCCGGGGGTTCCGTCGCTCGCACCGCCACCCCCGCGAGCTCGAGCGCTCCCGGGGCACCGTGCAGTCCCCCCACCTTGGCCCGGCTCTGGCTGAGCAGTTGTGCCAGTTGCCGACAGGCAACACGGTCAGTCTCTACCACCCGCAGCAGTACGGCGAAC
>CAZIWQ010000555.1:0-5214 GCA_964542355.1 uncultured Armatimonadia bacterium | reverse complement strand
CATGCCCGCACGAGCCGCCATCTCCGGCGCCGACACGCGTCGCGGTGATCGGCGCCGGCGCCTGGGGCACCACGCTCGCCTGGCTGATCGGCGGGCAGGGGCACCCCGTGACGTTGTGGGCGCGGCGCCCCGAGCAGGTGGCGGCGCTGTCGGCTGAGCGCGAGAACCGCCTGCGGTTGCCGGGAGTCACCCTCCCCGCCACGGTCGCGGTCACTGGTGAGCTACCGCGGGCCCTGTCCGGTGCCGCGATCGTCATCACGGCGGTCCCCTCAGAGCACACGCGTCTGCTAGCGCGCCGGATGGCATCTCACATCGACGCACAGGCACTTGTCGTCAGTGCCACCAAGGGCCTGGAGCAAGGCACCGGTCAGCGGATGAGCGAGATCCTGCGAGCGGAGTGTGGGCTCGCGGAGGAGCGCGTGCTGGCACTGTCGGGGCCCAATCTCTCCGCCGAGATCGCGGGGGGCATGCCGGCCGTCAGTGTCATCGCGGGGGCCTGCCCCGAGCACGTCGCGCGCTGCCAGGCTTTTTTGTCGACCCCCCTCTTCCGCCTTTACGCGAACTATGATATACTGGGTGTCGAAGTGAGTGGGGCGCTGAAGAATGTGCTGGCGCTGGCGGCGGGGGTGAGCGATGGGCTGGGGTACGGCGCCAACGCGAAGGCCGCTCTGGTGGTGCGGGGGATTGCGGAGCTCGGGCGCCTCGGCACCCGGCTGGGCGCGCGCCGGGCCACGTTCTGGGGTGCGGCCGGCGTCGGCGACATCCTCGCCACCTGCAACAGCCGGCTCAGCCGCAACTGGCAAGTCGGGTACCGGCTCGGGCAGGGCGAGGCCGCACAGCGCGTGATCCAGACCCAGACCAGCGTTGCCGAGGGCATCCCAACAACCGTGGCGGCGCGCGAGTTGGCACGCAGCATCGGTGTCGAAACTCCCATCGCGTTCGCCCTGTGGCAGGTACTCTTCGAAGGCAGACCACCGGCCGATACGGTGGCGGAGCTCATGACGCGGCGGTGGCGAGTTGAGGCTGAGGACTGGCAATGAGCCACTGCCCGCCTCGTAGGCCCGGAGCTGTCCCGGGCGTCAGCAGCGGCCCGGGACCGGACTGCGCGGCGAGGGGTGGCGGGCATTAGCAGAGCGGCCGAAAAGCCATTCTGACGCCGCGAGCCCACGCCAGAATGGCTCTGGAGGGCACTCAGCCGACCGCTACGCCTCGGGGGCCGGATGTGGCCTTTCCGGCCGGAGCCCCGGGCCAAGGGAGGGAGTACGGTGCCGAAAACGTGGAACAAGTCCGACCTGGTGGAGGCGGTAGCGAACAAGACGAGTATCACCAAGAAAGATGCCGCCGCCGCACTTGACGCCCTGCTCGACACGGTGATGGGGGCGCTCAAGAACCGCGACAAGGTCCAGTTGGTTGGGTTTGGCACCTTCGAGGTCCGCCAGCGCAAGGAGCGCAAGGCCAAGAACCTGCAAACCCACGAGGAGATCACCCTCCCGGCGAGTCAGGCACCGGCGTTCAGGGCAGGCCGCGCGCTCAAGGATGCCGTCAAGTAGGCACAGCAGCAGCGACAGTCTCCAGACTGGTTGGTGCGCCCCGACGGGCGCGGCAGTCTGATGAGGGCAACCCGCGAGGGGGTAGCGCGACCGGCAGTGCACGGCGCGCGGGGTGGTCGCAGGGTCTTGTTTTGGTCGGGGCGTGGCGCAGTTTGGCTAGCGCGTTGGACTGGGGGTCCAAAGGTCGCCGGTTCAAGTCCGGCCGCCCCGACCACAATATCTGCCAGTACCGGTCCTATCACCACAGCGCGGGCCGCCCGGTCGAGCATTGCTTGACGGCGGCCCGTTTTGCTGATACCAGCAGGCATGGGCTCTGAGCACAACCCCGCCAGGCTCGTGTCGCGGCCGGGCGGAATCGCCCGCGGCAACCCACGGAGGACGACCCATGGCCGATCCCGACGCCCCGACACTCGCCAGCCAAACCTACACCCGCTACGAGCAGTACCTCAACCCCGGCATGGCGGCCCTCGTCCGGTTCATGGGCCTGGAGACGGTGGAGATGGCATCGGAGGGCTGCTACGTCGTCGACTCGGCCGGGGAGCGCTACCTCGACTTTCTCGGTGGCCCCGGAGTGTTCACCATGGGGCACTCACACCCCCGCGTGGTGGCGGCGGTCAAGGCGCAGCTCGACCGGATGGCACTGGGCAGCCATGTGCTGCTCGACCCGGTCGCCGCGGAGCTGGCCGAGCGGATCGCCGCGGTGACGCCGGGCGGGCTGCAGTACAGCTTCCTGTGCAACTCGGGCGCGGAGGCCGTGGAGGGGGCACTCAAGGCGGCCCGGGCCCACACCGGACGTCCCCATTTCGTGGCGGCCGAGGGCGCCTTCCATGGCAAGACCTTCGGCGCCCTCAGCGCCTCCGGGCGCGACACCTACCGCAAGCCGTTCATGCCCTTGCTCACGGGCTTCACCCACGTCCCGTTTGGCGACGCGGCGGCGCTGGCGGGCGCCGTGGACACCGACACGGCCGCGGTGATCCTCGAGCCGATCCAGTGTGAGGCGGGCATCCGCGTCCCGCCCGACGGCTATCTGACCGCGGCCCGCGAGATCTGTGACCGCCACGGCGCACTCCTGATCCTCGATGAGATCCAGACCGGGCTGGGGCGGACCGGGAAGATGTGGGCCTGTGACTGGGATGAGGTGGTGCCCGACATCATGACCCTCGGCAAGGCCCTCGGCGGCGGCGTGATGCCGCTGGCCGCGTTCACCGCCACCCCGGCCGTGTGGGGCATGTTCGCGGACAACCCCTACATCCACAGCTCGACCTTCGGCGGTAACCCGTTGGCCGCGGCCGCCGGCCTGGCGGCGCTGGACGTGATCGCGGGCGAGCAGCTTGCCGCGCGCGCCCTCGAGCGCGGGCGGCAACTCCTCGCCGGCTGCCAGGCGCTGGGCGCCGAATACTCCCAGATCGTGCGGGAGGTCAGAGGGCGGGGACTCCTGGTCGGGATCGAGTTCCCCGACAGTGACGTCGGCGGCCTCGTGATCTCCGGGCTGATCCAGGACAAGATCCTCTCTGCCTTCGCCATCAACAATCTCGCCGTGCTGCGACTGGAGCCCCCGGCGATCGTCTCGGAGCAGGAGATCGATCGGTTCCTGGTTAGTCTCCGCGCGGCGCTGGCGCATACCATCGAGCTCATCGGGATGCTGGACCAGTAGTCAGCTCCGGCGCATCCACCGCGGGTGGGTCGCCTGCACACCCCCTTCGTGGGGCCGGGCCTGCCCGGGCACCGTCGCCGGCGCGGGCCCCCCGCGGGGGGCAGGCGGGTATCGTGGCCGATGGACTATGTATCCGAGATCTTCATCCGGCGTCAGTCACCCCACGTGCGGCGCCGCCGTCGCCTCGCCCAGCAGCAGTCCGCCTGCTGCGGGTGCGGGCTCGCGCTCGTGTTGATCGTCCTCTTCATCTTTGTCGTGGGGAGCCCGCTGGCGGGCTGGCGCAAGCGTTGGGCGGAGGACCGGCAGGCCACCAACCGCGCGATCACGTACTTCCCGCTCGCCATCGCGGTGGACAGCCCGGTCTATGCCCGCTACTCACTCGTGCGCATCAGGCTCCGGCTCGTCGACGCACAGGGCTGTGCGGTGGTGCTCACCACTCCCCCGCAGGTGGCCGTCAAGCACAATGGCCGCGATGTGGAGACCGTGGGAGGGGTCGACCGGCTGACCCCGCGCTACGACCCGGCCACCCGCGTCTACGTCTGCTGTTGGCCCGTGCCATGGGCTGCCGACCCCGGCCACTATGTCGTCGAGACGCGCTACACGCTGCCCGACCCGGCAGCATGGGTCTGGAGCACGCCGGAGGAGGACCTGCGCCGGGCACGAGAGCGCGGCCACGACACGAAGGGCCCGCCGCCGAGGGCTCAGGGCGAAGCGTTCTGTGTGGCGCGCGCCGGCTTTGACATCGCCATCCGACAGCCGCCACCGTTCCCGCCGGGAATGTGCGCCGCGACGTGGGAGCCCGGCTTCCCGCGCGGCGAGTTGCGTAGGCCCGCGGGCGGCCGCGGCGACTGGCGCGCCATGCTGGACTGGTGTGAGTTCATGGGGGCCGACACCCTGTGGGTACGCGGCGCCGTGACCCAGGCCGTGGTCACTCCCCTGACGATGGCCGCCCCCTTCGTCCAGGCTGACCTCAACGCCATCCCCGCGATTGCCGCCGAGGCGCACCGCCGCGGCCTGAAGTTCGGCACGTGGGCGATGGCCTACAATACCCTGCCCGAGGGCAACAACGTCCGCAAGCCGCCGTACCACTACTCAGCCGACGTCTCACGGTCCACCGGGAAGGTGCGCGACACCGCCTTCGTTTCGTTCCTCGATCAGCGGCGGAGCGAGCAGTTGGCGGCGTTCTTCCGCGCGATGGATCAGGACCCGAATGTCGACCTCGTCGGCCTGGACTACATCCGCACCGAGCCGGGCTATGAGTTCACCGACCACTTCGTGCGCGACATGCCGGTGCAACTGCCGCCCGATTGGGCCCGGCTGGACCGCGCCGCGCGCTGGCGCTACGTGGCCCAGCGCACGGAGCCGCCCGGCTTCTCCCAGCACCCCGAGTTCTACGAGGCCTGGAACTGGTACCGCGCCCACCTCGCGGCGCACACGGTCCGGCGCATCATCGAGCGGTCGCAGGTCCACAAGCCTGTGTGGCTCTTTGCCCTGAGCTGGAAGCACGGACTGCAGCACGGGCAGGACCCGCTGATGTTCACCGACGCGGGCGCGACGGTGCTGGCCCAGATGCTCTACCACACTGACCAGACCCTGTTCGGGGTCATGCTCAAGGACTGGCCCGCCTATGTGCGCAGTGGCCAGGTCCGCGTCGTGTGCGGCGACCAGGCGGATGACCGACTGCACCAGAAGCTGGGCCCCGAAGAGCTCTGCCGGCGGATGGTGAAGGCGCACCGGGGGTTCCTCCGCGGGGGACCGACCGAGGGGGCCTTCTGGCACGACATCAGCCGGGCGGCCGTGCGCGGCAACCTGGGGCCATATCCCGGCAGTGAGTGGGCGCTGGCAGGCGGCGCCGCCTTCAGCGTGATCCGTGACTCGTGGCGGGTGTACCCGCTCCGGGCCAGCCTGACCGTGCCTCTCTCCGCCGTGCGCGACGTGCCCTTCCGCCTCCAGTTGCGGCTTGAGAACACCGGCGACAAGGCGGTCCGCCGCATCCGGGTGAAGCCGATG
>CAZIWQ010000554.1:0-5217 GCA_964542355.1 uncultured Armatimonadia bacterium | reverse complement strand
CACCACCGGCCCGCGCGGCGTGCTCTCCACGCGGAGCGCGAAGTCCACGTGGGCGCGCCGCAGGTGATGGTGATCGCGGAAGGCAAACAGCGGCCGCGCGATCAGCGTCAGCGGACGGTCGGCCCGGGTACAGGTGTAGGAGACGATCGTCGCATTGAAGCCGTGGGGCATCAGGACCGCCTTCTCAATCACCGCGGAGCCGGCCTGGTAGGTCCACACCGGCCACGGGTCGAGGCGGAACTCGAGCAGCCGCAGGTGCCCCTCCGGGTGCACGACGTCCCCGTACAGGTTGCAGGCCAGCGGGAATTCATCCCCGTCGAGTACGACAACGTCCTCGAGCTTGCTCAGGAGCATCCGCCGGTCAACCGGCGGGCGCACCGCGGCGCACAGCAGCCCGTGATAGCGGCGCGTGTGGGCGCCCGCGACGGTGCCCATCGCGTAGCCCCCGAGACCGTTGGTCTCCAGCCACTCCAGCCCAAGACTGTGCGGCAGGTCGACAAGCGCCTCGCGCTCGATACGGATCATTGCGATCCACCCTCCTCTTCGTGCTTGAGCACGGTGTCGGCGACGAGGATCCCGGCAATGGTCTTGGCGTCGCGGATGCGGCCGTCGTGGCACATGGCCAGCGCCACGTCCCACGCTACCGCCAGCGGCCGGATGATCTCATCCTCGTCGGCGGCGGCAGAGGCCGGTGTCAGGTCGCGTGCCAGAAAGACATGAAGCTTCTCGGTCGTGAAGCCGGGGGCCGAATAGAACGCGACGAGCTCGTCCAGGCGCCCGGCCCGGTAGCCGGTCTCCTCGATGAGCTCGCGGTGAGCGCACGCGACGGGGGTCTCGTGCGCATTGAGGGTTCCGGCCGGGACCTCGATCAGGGCCTCACCGGCACAGTGTCGCCACTGGCGCACGAGTAGCACGTGCTCTTCCGGCAGCAGGGCCACGAGTGCCACCGCGCCGCGGTGCTCGACCACCTCGCGGGTGGCCGGCCTCCCGTCCGGGAGCGCAATCTCGTCGACGCGCAGATTCACCACGCGGCCCTCGAATACCCGCCGCGTGCCCGTCAGCGTCTCCGTGAGGTCGGTGTCATCGGGCATGGCCTCACCTCCCGGCGAGTACGACCGTGCGTGTTGCCAGTTCCAGTATACACCATTGCGCCCGGAGGAGAAGTGCGACCGGACGCCGAATGTGGCTCACGCCGCGCTGCGCGGATCATGTCCGCACATCACAGGGAGGCCGCCTCGTGGCCCCACAACCGGAGTTCTTCGACTGCAATTGCCGCATCGGGCGCCCGATGGTCTGGCGCGAGGGGCAGGTGACGACCCGCGCCGAGCTCCTGGCGGAGATGGACCGGGGCGGCATCGGCTGCGCTCTGGTCCACCATGCCCTGGCGAGCCAATGGTCACCGCGGGAGGGGAACGCCCGCCTGCTGCAGGAGCTGGCGGGTCAGGCGCGCCTGTTCCCCTGCTTCGTGGGGCTCCCGGAGGCGACGCACGAGCTGGCCCCGCCGGCCGAGTTCGCCGAGCAGGTGCGCGACTGCCACGGCGCCGTCCGCCTGTTCCCGCGCGATCACCAGTTCCGCCTTGCCGACTGGTGCATGGCCACGACCCTCACTGCCCTTGCCGCCCGGTGCGTGCCCGTGCTCATCGACATCGGCCAGGTCGACTGGAGTGAGCTGGCCACGGTCCTGGGGGCATACCCGGACCTGCCGGTGATCCTGCTCGACACCTACTACCGCATGGACCGCGTGCTCTACTCGCTGTGGGAGCGGCATGCGAACCTCTACCTGGAGACCACGACCTACCAGGTGCACCGCGGTGTGGAAGCAGTGTGCAGCCGCTTCGGTCATGAGCGGCTGGTCTTCGGGACCAACCTGCCTCAGCTCGAGGTCGGCGGAGCGATTGCCCAGGTCATGTATGCCGAGCTGTCCGCGGAGGCCAGGTGCGCCATCGCCGGCGGCACCCTGCGACGGCTGTTAGGGCTGTGAGCCGGTCGAGCGGCTTCCAGCCGCGATCTCTGAGCCGGGAGTGACACGCATGACCCTCACGCAGGCCTGCCAGACCGGAACGATCCTGACCGATGAGATCATCATCGACGCCCACGCGCACATGGGGCCCTGGTACAACTTCCACGTCCCTGAGGACGGCTCGGCGGCCTCGATGGTGCACGCGATGGACCTTGTCGGGTTCACCTGTGCCATCGTGAGCCCGCACCTGGCGATCGGGCCCGACTACCAGCAGGGCAACCGCGACGTCGCGGCCGCGGCGCAGGCGTTCCCGGGTCGCATCATCCCGTTTGTCACACTCAACCCCAACGGCGGGCGCCACGAGGTGGAGGCCGAGATCGCGCATTGGGGGCACGCGACCGGCATTGTCGGGTTCAAGCTCCACCCGAGCTGCCACGGGTGCAAAGCCTCCGCGGACGCCTACTTCCCCGTGTACGAGTATGCCCAGGCGCATGCGCTGCCGATCCTGTCGCACACGTGGGCCGGCGATGCGATGGACGGCACCACCACCCTGGGAGCCCTCGCCGGCCGCTTCCCCGACGTGGCGTTCATCATCGGCCACTCCGCCAGTAGCTGGGAGGTGCTTGACGAGGGGCACCGCGAAGCGATGGCGCATGACAACGTCTACCTCGACCTCACCGGTTCACGCCTCATCTACGACTTGCTCGAGACGATGGTATCACGCGTGGGTGCCGAGCGGGTCTTGTTCGGCACGGACATGCCGTTCATCGACCCCCGCCCGGGCCTGGGGCGCGTGCTCATGTCGCGCCTGTCGGATGATGACAAGCGGCTGATCCTCGGCCTCAACGCAAGGCGTCTGTTCCGGCTCTAGCGCGGGCGGGCCGGCGAACGGCATGTCTGCCTCACCCCCAGCCCCTCTCCGTTCCGGCGAGGGGTGAACGGCACGCGGCGTCGACGGCGTACGGCGAGCCGCGCCACGTTCTGAGCACCCCCACGGGCGCGGGGTCAGCGACACCCGGCACTCACACCCAGACACCCCCTCGCCGGAACGGAGAGGGGGCCCGGGGGGTGAGGTGCCGTTGCCGTTGCGCAGAGCAGCCGCCCCTCGCCAGCCGCTCCGCGCCTCCCCGCGTGTAACCACCTGTTTGCCCCCGCCGGCATCTGGCTTGCAACTGGCTGGCAACTGGTACAGCCCATGACACCCGACCACCGCGGGCGCGGCGGCTCGCGTGCCAACACGTGTTTGCCGCACGTTGGCGATCGTTTGCGGGCAGACACGGGGATGCGGGCCGATAAGGCTCTCGAGCGCGGGTGCCTCCTCATCCGTCGCTTGCGCCTACCATCCTGTTCTGACCGACCGGGGCATGCCGCTGCAATGCAGAGACGAGCGCTGGGCATCATCGCCGCCACGACCCTCGGCACCGTGCTGGTGCTGTGGGCGCTTCTGCGCTACCAGTGGCTGACCGGGGTGGCCAGCCTCGAGGAGCAGAGCGTACGGCAGGACGTCCGCCGCGTGCAGGACGCTGTGGGCGCCGAGCTGGCCGCGATGGATGCTCTGGCCTCCGAGTGGGCCTCGCGCCAGGAGGCCGACGCGAGCCCGACGGCAGGCCCGGCGGCGCTCCGTGGCGGCGGCGCCGGTGTCGGTGCCGATGAGCTCGCCCGGGCGCGTGTGGACCTCGCGGTGCTGGTTGACGCCCGCGGGCGCCTGGTGTGGGTGCAGTCGGGGGCCTCGTCCCCGGCAGCCCTCAGCGCCGCGACGCGCCGCGACGCGGGTCCGGCGAGCGGCGCCGCCGCCCGTCCGGGGGCGGCTCTGCTGCCCGCCGGTCTGGACCGGCACCTCCGCCCCGGCGGTCTCTTGCTGCGGCGCGCGGCGGCGCTCAACCCCGTCCGCGGTGTCCTCGTACTGCCCGCCGGCGCCCTGCTGGTGGCATGCCGCCCGGTAGCGGAGCGGACGGGTTGGCCCGGGGGTATCGTGCTGGTCGGTCGCACGCTGAGCCGCGAGGGGGTCGCCCGCCTGGGGGCTCTGGCGGGCCTATCCGTGTCGGCGCACGCGCCCGACCGCCTGCCGGCGGGCGCGGATGTGACCGCCAGCCTCAAGGTCAGTGACGCCGTCGTGGTCCCGATCGACGACCGGCGCATTGTGGGCTACACCCCGGTGCGCGACGTCTACGGACGGCCCGCGCTCGTCCTGGCCATCCATGCGCGGCGCGACGTGTACCGCCAGGGCCTGATGGGGATGCGCTGCTTCCTGGTCTCGCTCGTGATCGTGGGGGCCGTGTTCGGGCTGACCATCCTGTGGCTCCTGGAGCGGATGGTCCTGTCGCGGCTCAGCCAACTGAGCGCCGACGTGCGGCGGGTGGAGGCCAGTGTCGACCCCGGTGTGCGTGTCGGGGTGCAGGGCCACGATGAGATGGCCAGCCTCGGCCGGGCCGTCAACACCATGCTGCAAACCCTCGACAACTCGCGCCAGGAGCTGTTGGCGAGCGAGACGCGCTTCCGCGACATCGCCCTCAACATGTCCGACTGGGTGTTTGAGCTGGATGCCGCCGGGAACCACACCTTCTGTTCCGCCCGCATTGCCGAGGTGCTTGGCTTCACCCCCGACGAGCTGATCGGCCGACCCCTCGTGCACATCTTCTCCCCGGAGGAGCGTGCGCGCATGGAGGCCCGCCTGTCGGCGATCATGTCGCAGCAGCAGCCGTTTCAGAACCTCGAGGCGTGTGCGTTGGCCCGGAATGGGAGGCGCGTGCAGATGAGGCTCCGTGGGGTCCCGGTGCACGGCCCCGCGGGGGAGCTGTGCGGCTACCGCGGAGTGGGGGAGGACGTCTCCGAGCGGCGGCAGGCGGAGGAGGCCCAGCGACTGGCCGCGGTGGGGCAGTTGGCCGCCGGCGTCGCCCACGAGTTCAACAACATCCTCGCCTCCATGCGCATGAGCGCCGACCTGGTGGCGCAGGACGTGCGCGGGGCCGACCCGCGCGTGCTCGTCGACACCGTCGTGGCCGGCACCGGCCGCGGCGCCAAGATCTGCAGTAACCTGCTCGGCTTCGCACGGCCCCAGGAGCCCGTCCGCGAGCCGATGGCGATTGAGGTCGCCATCGACGCCGCGCTCGCCATGGCCTGGCGCGAGGTCGTCAGCGCCGAGGTCAGTGTCCGGCGCGACTACGGCACCGCCGGACGGCTCGTGTGTGCCGATCGCAACCAGCTCGAGCAGGTGTTCCTCAACCTGATCATCAACGCCTGGCATGCGATGCCGGCGG
>CAZIWQ010000553.1:0-5223 GCA_964542355.1 uncultured Armatimonadia bacterium | reverse complement strand
TCTCCCCCCGGGAGAGGGCCGGGGTGAGGGCATGCCCCAATCTTCGGAGCAGAGGCTTGGCGGACGCAGGCGCGGAGCGCCTGGAGCGTCCGCGGGCCCGGGGGGTGAGGTCGGCGCGGCGCACCGCGAACGACACCGCCAACGGCGACACCGGCCCCCGTCGCCCACAGGGAGGTATCCGCCCTCGTACACCGAAGCTAGCCGCGAGCGCCGGCTCCGCGCTCGCGGACCGCGCATCAGGCAGCACCTCACTGTCAGGACCCGGAGGACCAACAATGGAATACCGTCAGCTCGGCTGCAGCGGAATGCGTGTCTCGAAGCTGTGTCTGGGAACCATGAATTTCGGCGGCAGCACCGATGATGGCGAGGCCGCCCGCATCGTCGATGAAGCCATCGCGGGTGGCGTCAACTTCATCGACACCGCCGACGTGTACGCACGCGGCGTCTCGGAGGAGATGGTAGGGCGCGCGCTCGCCGCCAACGGTCATCGCGACGATGTCGTGCTGGCCACCAAAGGCGTGGCGACGATGGGCAAGGGACCCAATGACCACGGCGCGAGCCGCTATCATCTGACGCGGGCGGTGGAGGCCAGTCTGCGCCGCCTCCAGACCGACCGGATCGACCTGTACTACCTCCACATCACCGACATCACTACACCGGTGGACGAGATCCTGCAGACGCTCGACGTGCTGGTCAAGCAGGGGAAGATCCTCTACATCGGGACCTCGAAGTGGCCCGTGCCCCTGATCATGGAGGCGCTGTGGCTCAGCGACAAGCACGGTCTGCCGCGCACGATCGCGGAGCAGCCGCCCTACAACCTCACCGACCGTCGCATCGAGCTGGAGCTGGTCTGGACCTGCATGCGCTATGGCATCGGCATCATGCCGTTCGGGCCGCTGGCCGGCGGAGTGCTCAGCGGCATCTACCGCAAGGACCAACCGGCCCCCGAGGGCCATCGGTTCAAGGAAGTCGGACAGCGCGACGGTCACAATCGCTATACCGAGCAGACTCTCGCGCTCGTCGAGGCCCTCATCCCCCTCGCGGAGGGGCAAGGGATCAGCCTGGCGGAGCTCTCGCTCGCCTGGCTGATGCAGCGCCCGGGCATCACCAGCCCCATCTGCGGGCCCCGCACCGCAGAGCACGTCCGGTCGGCACTGCGGGCCTGCGAAGTTGCGCTCACGCCCGAGGAGCTCGCACGCGTCGATGAGGTCATCCCGCCCGGGACTAATGTCACCGACTACTGCACGCTGTATGACCGCATGTGCCGCGCAGTCAACAAGCCCGAGCCACTGGGACCGTTCTAGAACGGCAGGAACGGGGGAGCGTCGGAACGTAGGAGCGTGGGAAACGGAAGACGGCAGGCAACAGGATGGACAGGATAACGGAAACGGCGGACAGGATGACGACAACGGCGAGAGCGGGGGAGACGGCGGACGGCGGGAACGACGAACGACGAGGGACAGGATGGACAGGATGAACAGGATAACGGAGACGGCAGACAGGATGACGGCGGGGAAGTCGGAGTACGGCGACGGCCGGACCATAGGAACGGGGGAGCGTCCTCAGGCTCCTGCCGTTCGCCGTGATCCCACGCTCCTACGTTCCTACGCTCCCACGCTCCCGCCATTCTCACGTTCCTACGCTCCCACGCTCCCGCCGTTCTCCCGGTCCGCCCTGCGCCTTGTCGCTCTCGGTGTGGCCATGCTTGTCCTGTCGGCGCCGGCTCCGGCCGCGGAGACCGGCCCGCCGCCCAAGCTCGTCGTCGACACGATGGAAGACCTCACGCCGTGGCATACCGGCGGGCAGAAGGAAGCCAGGCTCGCGCCCGAACGGACGCTCGTCACGGAGGGCAAACAGGCCCTGCGGTTCGATGTGAAGATCGACCACCAGGCCGATGAGTCAATCCAGGGCAAGCAGTACCCCATGGGCTGGCCGCGAGTGGAGCGCAACCCCGCTCCCCCCCTCGACCTGTCCGCTATCGGTGGCATCACCTTCGACATCTACACCCTCTCGAGCCGCAAGACGATGCCGGGCAGCGCCCTGCACATCATCATGAATGATGCCGGTGGCGAAGGCTGGTCAGCGAACCTGGGCGAGCTACCACTGGGACAATGGAAGCACGTCCGGCTCGACTTCGGCAACCTGAAGCGCACACAGATCAAACACTGGCAGTTCTTCCTCTCCGAGTCCGACTACCAGGATGGCGACGAGGTCTCGTTTGTCATCGACAACGTGCAGGGCTACGCCGCGCAGCGGTCGCGGGAGCTGGTGCCGCGGCTCGGGGCGAAGCTGGCGGCGCTCCGGACGCTTGCCGGCCCGGCGCCGGCGGAGGAGACCGCCAGGACGCTGGCCGCCGTCGCACAGTCCGTCGCCTCCGCCCAGTCACGCCTCCCGCTCGTCGACCAGATGGCGCTCGGGGTCTCCAATGCCTTCGACCGCGAATGCGAGCGTCTGCTCGAGCGCCTGTCGGCCCTCGCGATGCGCGTGGGGGCCGCGCAGACGGTCGCCGATAGCTCGTACTGCGTGGGGGTCGAGACCAGCCTGCGTAAGGTGTTCCGCGATGACGAGGAGTTCACCCCCGGGAGGGCGCTGCACCTGACCGTGGCCGGCAATGAGCGCGAGGCGGGCCAGGTACTGGTGCGGGCGATCACGCGTGACATCCCGCGCCTGAGCGCCGAATGGAGCGACCTGGTGGGCCCCGGGGGGGCGAGGATCGGGCGCGATCGGCTGCACGTGGATGCGGTGGGCTATGTGGAGATGCTCAAGGCGAGCTACCGTACCCAGCGGCAGGGCTGGTGGCCCGATCCGCTGCTCCCCCTCGACTGGGTCGGCAGTGGCAAGGCGGGGCTCGGCCCGCTCGCCGACGCGTTCGCGCGCACGGGCGAGACCCAGCCACTGTGGGTGAGCGTCTGCTGCCCGACCGGGACGCGGGCGGGAGAGTACCGGGGCACGCTGACGCTCCGGCCGGAGGGGCTGGCGGCGACGACGCTGAGCGTGAGTGTCCAGGTCCGCAGCTTCAGCCTCCCGCTCCGCCCGCGACTGAAGACGGCGTTCTCGTTCTTCGAGGGCCAGATGACGGGCTTCTCCAAGCAGCGCGCCCTGACGCCCGAGCAGCGGCGCGCGTGCGAAGCGTTCCTGCTGGAGCGCAAGACCAACCCGATGATGCTCTACACACCGTTCGCCTGGCCGGGGCTGGAGGACGTCCCGTTCATGGCCGAGCGCGGCCTCAACGCCTACTGTCTGGGCTATACGCCGTCCACGGTGCAGGACCTGGGCGAGCTATGCTACTACCGCTGGGTGCGCGATCAGCGCCGCTGGCTCGCCGAGCGCGGCCTCGACCGCGATGCCTGGCTCTACGGCTTCGATGAGCCCAACTGTCGCCCGGACTTCGCCGCGTATGCTACCGTGATGCGCGACGTCTACGCGCTGACGGAGGCGGCGGCGCCCGGGCTGCCCCGCGCCTCGACCACCGTGATCGTGCCCGGCCTCGTCGGCGCCGTGAGCCTGTGGGTCCCCCAGACGATGCACGTGGTCCCCAAGGACATCCTCGCCCGCCAGCAGGCCGGTGACCAGGTGTGGACCTATGTCGTGTGCTCGCCCACTCACCCGTTCGCGAACATCTTCATCGACTACCCGGCGCTCGAGCACCGCCTGCTATTCTGGCAGACCTGGCAGTACAAGTGCACGGGCTTTCTGTACTATGCCACCAACCTGTGGCGCCCGAACTTCGAGGGCCAGGCAGAGCGCTGGCCGGAGGTGCCGTGGAACCCCCGGCCGGAGAAGGACTTCGCGTTCAACGGCGATGGCATCCTGCTGTACCCGGGGCCACACGCCACGCTCCTGTCGTCGGTCCGCCAGGAGGTCATCACCGACGGGATCGAGGACTACGACTACCTGTGCCTGCTGCGCGACGCGGCGCAGGCCCTGAGCAAGCACTCGCCGCAGCAGGCGGAGCTGGTGCGACGGGCGCAAGCGGCGGCGGAGGTGCCCGCTTCGCTCTCGGCGACGCTCACCGAGTTCGGGCACGACCCCGCCGTCCTGCTACAGCAGCGCGACCGGGTGGGCGACCTGCTGGAGCAGGTGAGGGCGGCGCTGCCGCCCGGTGCCTGGCAGGAGGTCCTCACCTCCGAGCCGCCGCTCGCCCCGCCGGCCCCGCGGGAAGCCCCGGTGCCGACCTTCCCCACACCGTTCGTCGCCGGCTTCGAGACCGGTGACGACATGGCGCCGTGGGTCAGCACGGGCGTCGGGGAAGTCGTAGCGCGGCGCGAGGCGGTCACGGGGATGGGCGGGAAGCTGTGCGCGGTGTCACGCGGTCGGGGCCAGGGCTGGGCTGACTGGGAATCGCCCTACCTGCAGGTCGAGGCCGGACGCAGCTACGCGGTCCGCCTGTCCGTTTCGGCGCAGCTCACCCACGGCGCGGCGCGGGTGTTCCTCTTCAAGTACGACAAGGATCGCACCCCGCTGGACCTCCCAACGCGGGCGCGCGGGACGATGGGCCCCGCGCTCATCGGACGCATCGACGGCACGACCCCGTGGGAGAAGCGCCGCTTCGTTCGCCAGATGGAGCCCGGCGTCGCCCTCGTCCGCCTCTAGGTGCAGTGCTTCGGCATCGAGGGGCAGGTCGCTCTCGACGACGTCTCCGTCGCCCCATTCGAGGCCGACCCGGACCAGGTCGACGACTGTGACGAGATCGGTGGCTGGGTGCCGGGCTTCCCCGAGGCGAGTGTGGCACGCGAAACGACGACGGTGCATCAGGGGGATGCGGCGCTGAAGTTCACTGTCACCGTCGACCATCGTGGCGGGGAGCCGAAGTACCCCAAGGGGTGGCCGCACCTGCGGTGGCGGCCCGCCCCTCCGCTCAACTGGACGGGGAAGCAGTCGCTGACGTTCTGGGTGTATGCGACGAGCTCGCGACCGGCGCTCCCGCAGCAGGCGGTCCAGTTCAGCCTCCGCTCGGAGCCCGGTGACGCTGTCTCCGTGCCACTGACGTTCCCGCTGAACACCTGGCAGCAGGTCACGATCCCGCTGACGGGTAAGCAGCTCGGGGCCGTGAACCACCTCGAGCTCTTCGTCTCCGAGTCCGTCTACAACGACAGGGACCGCGTGTCATTTGTGATTGATGACCTGCGGCTGAAGTGAGGGCGGCAGTGCACCGCACCGCGCCGGCCTGCCGCGCATGGCCATCAGACGTTAGCGTCCGGCCGTGATCGGGAGGCGGCGGAG
>CAZIWQ010000552.1:0-5233 GCA_964542355.1 uncultured Armatimonadia bacterium | reverse complement strand
GAGAGGCTTGGCGGACGCCGGCGCGAAGCGCCGACAGCGTCCGCGGGTGAACGACCGCAGCGCCGGCAGATGGCAAGCCTCATCGTGTCGCTGTGTCCGCAGGCCACCCGTGAGCGACACCCGGCACCCACCCTCAGACACCCCCTCTCCGGGACGGAGAGGGGGCCGGGGGGTGAGGCCGGTACGGCGCACGACAACGTCGGCAGGTGGCCGATGACAACGGCCTTGACAAGGCTTGGGGATTCCACAGACGGCAACAACGGCACACGACGGCGCGGCAAAGCCTCACGGCAGCCCGCGCCCAACAACGAGGTGAAGCATGACCCGCATAACCGTATCCGCAATCACTCTGTGTCTCGTGGTGATCAGCATGACGGCAGCCGCTGCTCCCGCCGCACCCGTCGCCTGGGAACGCCTCATCGAGGCGGCGGCCTTCGGCGCTCGCGACACCGCTGAGGACGCTGTGTTCCTCGGCAAGATGTGGCTCTCCAACGCCTACAACACCGACCAGAAGCTCACGCGCGACCTGTGGAGCTCCACCGATGGGGTCACGTGGACCCGGGTCCTCGACGCGACCCCCTACGACGGCTACAGCGAGTTCGCCGTGTTCCAGGACAAGCTCTGGGCCATCAAGGGGAGCGTCTGGAACACCACCGATGGGGTGAAATGGACACAGGTCCTGGCCAAGACCCCGTTTGGCGCCCGGGGGTATGGTGAGGTGGTAGTGCACGACGGGAAGCTGTGGCAGCTTGGCTCGGGCGAGGACGTGTGGTCGAGCAGCGATGGCGTGAAGTGGACCTGCGTCTGCCCGCACGCGCCGTTCGGCAGCCGCTACGGCGCGGCCGTGGCCGTCTACCAGGGCAAGCTGTGGCTGTGTGGGGGTGCGGAGAACAAGCAGAGCGATCCGCCGGAGAAGCACTACAAGCAGTTCACCACCTACAATGATGTGTGGTGCTCCACCGATGGCGTCACATGGACGCGGGTGCAGGAGCACGCGGCCTGGGCCGAGCGCCAGTGGTTCGTCGCCCGCGAGTATGCCGGCAAGCTCTGGGTCTTCGGGGGCTTCTCGAACCGTGAGAGCCACAACTTCGCCGAGGCGTGGACGACCACCGATGGCGTGCAGTGGGAGCAGTTCAAGTCTGACCCGCACTGGTCGGCACGCCATGAGCCCACGATCTACGTCTACAACGGGAGCCTGTGGCTGGCGGCCGGGAACATGTGGCCCCTGATGCACGACGTCTGGCGCCTGACGCTGCCAGAGGGGAAGTAGCGGGCCAACTACGTGTCGGACGGAGGCATGCGATGGCGCGCACGACCGGGCTGTTCGCGGTAGCAGTGATGGCGGTGACTGGCAGCCTGCTGTGCTCAGACGCGATGGCCGGGGATGTCTACGGGGTCCGCTTCGATCCCCCACGGGTGTACTTCGCCCATGCGAGCATCAACAAGGCGGGGCCCGCAGCGGGAGTGCGCGGCCAGGACAACTTCCTGAGCCTGTACGTCCCGCCTGTAGACAACACTGCCGGCGGCTACAAGCCGGAGGGCTTCAGCTACTCCGTGCTCCTGCCGGCGTGGCTGGAGGTCCTCGACCAGGCGGAGCAGGAGCTGACCGTGACCGCGGCGGAGTTGGGGGGAGTGCCGTACCAGAAGGTCACTCGGCGGCTCGATCCGACCCAGGTCAAGCAGCGGTGCCTGACTGGCAAGTGGGGCATCAGCGAGGTCCTCTGGTATCGCGTGCAGGACAACGCGACCGTGCCCCCCGCGCTCCCGGAGATCCGGGTGACACTGCAGTATGGGGACAAGGAGTGCTTCACCGACACGGCGCGGCTGAGGATCTACGACGAGCTGCCGCCGGTCCCCCGGGTGTCACCTCGCCACTTCCGCTTCTGGCTGCACTATGGTCCCTACTATCGCAAGGGGCACTGGGACGAGCTGGCCGACTGGCTGTCGCGGGCGGGCATCAACGCCCTCCAGTTCACGCTCGGCGGGCCGGAGTCGCTAGAGTATGTGCAGGCGATGCGCCAACGCGGCTTCTACGTGATCGCCCAGCGTGGTGGCAGCTACGAGGGCATCTACCGCGACAACATGCGGGCATGTCTGGAGCAAGGCCCTGGCTGGTTCGCGAAGGCCGACCAGGGCACGATGGCGACGTACCTGCCGCATGCCGATGCGGCGCTGTGGGACTTCGAGCCAAGCCCGCTGCCCACCGCGATCGATGACTGGCTGATTGCCGAGTTCCGCCGCGAGCGCAAGCTCGCCGCTGACGTCGTCCTGACGAAGGAGACCATCGGTGCCCGCTATCTGCGCGAGTGGATCGACTTCCGGCAGAACCAGTTGGCGACGTGCGTCCGGCACTGGGGCGACTTCTGCCGGTCCGTCAAGCCGGACATCGCCACCATTCTGACGGAGGGCTCCGCGCTGGCCTTCGACCCACCCGGCCAGATCGACTACGCCCGCTGCCAGGACGCGGTGACGTTCTGTGACCCGATGAACTTCACGGGGTTGGGGGCGCTCCACGTGATGCGGCAGTGGATGCAGCACGCGCCCCGGGCGCACTTCACCGGCTGCCAGAACGTCGGCCTGAGCTCGTACCACAACATCTTCGTCTCCCCGCCGACGATCATGCTGCAGATCGTCAGTGCGGCCCTGAGCGGGATGCACGGGACTGCGATCTACCCCGGCCCGGCGATGGATGCCGACAACTTCGTGCTGTTCAACCGGGCGATGGGATTCCTCGGCCGCAACCAGGACCTGGTGTTCGAGGGCGAGCGCGATCCCGCTGCCATCCTGGTCAGCATGCTCCCGAAGGAATCGCAGACGATCACGCTCGGCGATGGGCGCAAGCTGCAGAACACCTACCCCGACTGGAGCCACGATGCCATCCAGCGCTGCTACCGCAGTCCCGGGGGCGACGCGAGTCTGGTGGCGATCACGAACTGGAACGCTAAGGAGCCCTGCTTCGCCAGGCTGACGCTGTCGCTGCCGGCGGGCAAGTGGCTGCTGACCGACGACGAGCGGCGCCAGGTCTATGTCTCGGAGGGCCAGGCGGAGCTTGACGCGGCCGCTCTGGCGCGCGGAGTGATGGTCCAATGTCCCGCCTTCGACTTCCTCGGCGTGCGGGTGCAGCGCAGCTCTGCGGCGGCAGTGGCCCGGGTGGCCGGCTACCGCCAAGTCAGCTTAGCGGAGGTCGAGCAGGCGGCCCAGACCTACTCCCAGTCCGGCACGGGTGCGGCGGGAGCCCTCGCGCAGGGCGACCAGCGCCTCACCTTCGACGACTACGACCGCGACGGCAAGTTCGAGTACCTGGTCCAGTCCCCCGGTCAGCAAGTGTGGGTGAGCCAGGAGGGCACCATCGTGCGCTGGACGGTGGGCGGCGAGACCCTCGAGACCGAGGGCCTCGGCCTCGCCCGCGACATGCTCTGGCTGCCCCAGGGCGAGCGCGAGAACCGTGGCATGGATGCGGTCATGCGGCTGGAGGACCGGCAGGTGCGCCCCGACGGGGTAACGTTGACCTTCAGCAAGGACGTCGCTCTCGCGGCGATGGGGGGCGGCGCCAGCGTGCGCCTCGTCAAGGAGCTTGGGTTCGGGAGAGCACCCGGCGAGCTGACCGTCCGCGTCCGACTGGCCAACACCTCCGTGGCGCCCGAGGCCACCAGCCTCCCGCTGAGCTATCGGATGCACAACTACCTCAAGTATGGTGTCGAGCCATCCGCCTTCTGGAGCTACGACGGGAGCGCGCTCAGCCGGTGGGACGACGTGCAGGTTCACTACACGGTACCCAACACCGGCCTGGATGAGCAAGAGACCGGGCATCTGTTCACGCAGTGCGAGGTGGTCATGCCGCGCCGCCTCGTCAGCTTCGGTGACTATCGCCCCGAGCGGCGGCTGCTTCTGAAGATCGTCCCGGCGCATCCCGAACGCCTGCTGCAGCTTCTGCGCTGGGGGCGGCACGCACTCGTCGCCGGCAGCGGGACCGTGGAGTGGATGACACGGCCCGAGACGCTCACGGTGGGCACGGAGGCGGTCCATGAGTTCCGCTTCCGCCTGCAGCCGCAGGTGAGCGCCCTCGATGCGCAGACGGCGGCGCCCGCACCGGTCGCGGCCGCGACGGCACCGGCGGCTGACGAGCACCTGCTCCTGCACCTGAGCTTCGACGGCACAGCGGAGGCCACGACGGCCACAGGCAACGGCAAGGCCACCATCAAGGGCACGCCGACGTACGAGCCGACGCCGGGCGGGCAGGGCATCTGCATCGGCAAGGGCGTCGAGCTGAGCTACCTCCCGGAGGGCAACATCAACCTCCGGCAGGGCAAGCTCGCCATCCGGTTCAAGCCGGCGTGGGAGGGTGCCGACGGCCAGACGCACTTCCTGCTCACGGTGCGCCCGAAGACGGGCTTCATGTACGTGGGAAAGCTCGCCGACGGCCGGCTGGTGTGCAACATGTTCGACGAGGGCAACAAACAGCACTATCCCTGGCACCTGATTCGCACGCTCACGGCCGGCACGTGGCATGAGACGACGGTAACCTGGGACACGGCGAAGGGCACGCTGGGTCTGTATCTGGATGGAGAGAAGGTCGCCGAGCACCGGGGCGATCCGTGGCAGATGGCGGCGCTGGACAACCGCCTGGCCCACTGCCGCCTGGTGATCCCCGAGCAGGCGGAAGCCGTGATCGATGACATCAAGGTCTGGGATACGCCGTAAGCTGTGGGTGCAGCGCCGGTCGTTCGCCGTTGCCGTGGTAGGAGCGCTCCCCCGAGCGCGACCGCATGGCGGAAGGCACGGGCGACGGTGCGCGGCGACCGCCGAGCACAGTGTGGAGTTGGAGGGACAATGACAGGGTGCGTAGCGACCTCCCTGGCGTGGCCTGGCGCTTGGCCTGTTCCGGAAGGACGCCGCAGGGGCAAGCGGCAGCGGAAAGAAATAAAGAGCCGGCGCCGCCGAACGGGCTTGCGCCTCTTGGTCGACGGGACGGCTCTTCTTGCCGATGGATGCGTATTGCAGTCACCAACCTGCCTATCACACAGCTACTATAGCGCGAGGTGACGCTGTGGTCAAGGGCCTTGGCAAGGCGGAGATGGATGCCCGGGGGATCACGGGCAGCGCGGAGCAGCTCTTTCTGCAACGCTGGACGGAGCTCTTCCACCACTCGACTATCGCCAGCTACCAGGTCAGCATGACCAATGCTCGCACCATTCTCCAGGAGTTCATCTCGGTGCTGGAGTCAGTAGAGGAG
>CAZIWQ010000551.1:2844-5235 GCA_964542355.1 uncultured Armatimonadia bacterium | reverse complement strand
GCCGGTCTCAGCCGCCGTGCCGTTCTCCGTGTCTGTCTCCGTGCTCTCCGTGTCTCCGTGGTTGCCGTTCCTCCCCCGCCGACTACTGCGCCGCCCTCAGCAGCCACCGCTGCACACTGACCAGGTACCCCGTCGACTTCTCACTCCTGCCCCGCACGGTTACCCTCACCTCGTGGTCGCCGGCCCCCAGCTCCACCACACCGAATGACACGCGCTCTCCGCGATCCACTTCCGCATACCAGGCATCGAAACGCTCGCCCACCACCTTCCCATCCACGCTGACCTCGACGATCCCGTACATCGGCGCGATGACGAACTCGCCAAGAAGCTCGTACTTGCCTGCCTCCGCCACGGGCAGCGTGAACGCCAGCGCAGCCCCCGCCTGCTTCATCCCCAGGAGCTGCGAGCCCAGGTCATCCAGTCGCTTGGTGTAACCGTCGCCGGTCACCGTACACTTGAGGTCACGGGCCTCAAGCGCAATCCCGTCGAACTGCGGCTCCGGCATCCGCGAGAGCGTCACCTCATGCCGCGTCACGCCCTTGGCAAACGGCATCGCCAGCACCAGCTTCGCCGTCCCGAGCCCCGCGCTACCGTCCTTCTTGTAGGGGTCGTGCTGCCGGGCGGGCCACAGCAGCCGCGCCCCGGTAGGCATCGTCACCTTCAGCCCATCGTACGCAAACCACGGCCCCACCTGCTCCGCCGACAGTGCCAGTGCTTCCCCCAGCCGCACCTTCCTGCCGTCCGCCAGCACCACGTTCGCTCCCCGCTTCATCAGCGGCAGGTGCGCCTCCACCTGCTGGTCCGCCGGTGCCTCATACGTGAGCCTCAGCTCGTCTTGCTCCGGCGTGCACGTCACGCTACAGCTCGCCGCGCCGTAGCGGAGCACCAGCCGCTGCCCCGCGCCCCGCTCCTCCAGCGTAGCCTTGTCCGGTGTCCACTGCAGGCCAATCTGTGGCGTGAAGTCGGGGTTCTCATCCCCGGCCTTGTGCTTCAGCAGCTCAGGATCGCCCACCGTGAAGGTCGACCAGTAGGGCTGCAGCTTCGTGTTCCCGCCACCGGCCACCAGGCCGAGGCCGTCGCGGTAGATGTCCACGAGGTTGTGCCGGTCCTGGATCCAACGGTTATCGGGCACCGGACAGGCGTAGGCTGACAGCGCCCACTGCCACGGCTTGCATCGGCTGACGACGGCGTCGCGGTTGCCCAGGTACGCGGTGGCCTTGTCCCCGGCCGCCGGTGGGAGGACGCTCGCACCCTCCCCACCGCACAGCAGCATGTTGGCAGCGTATTCCGCTCCGAGCGAGGCATGCGTCGGCATGTACAGCCAAAGTTGCTGGCGCAGGTAGCCCCGGCCCTCGGGCGTCCACGTGAACCCGACGTTGCCGACGCTCACTCCCGCGTGGTAGACCTGCCGCTCGTCAATGCACGCCACCGGCGACCCGTCCGGCCACAGCATGCTCGCGTGGAACCGCGCCGAGCGCTGCAGCGCCTCCAACACAACCGGGTCCCGGGAGAAGTGGTAGTAGATCCCCAGGGCGTCGACATACACCTCGTTGTAGCCGACGACCGGCCCGAAGTGCTCCGACCAGAAGCCGGCGGGGTCCTGCTTCGCCACGACCTTCGCCATGAACTTGCGGGCGGCGTCCTGCCACTCCTCGTTGCCGAACGAGACGCCGGCGATGTACAGGGCCATGGCGTGGTGGGTGGGGATATTGTGGACGCCACCATCGGCGTACCGGCGGATCCCGGTGAAGCCCAGCTTCAGTCCGCGCTCCCACTTCGCCCGCGAGTCGGCGGGCAGGGCGTCCTTCACGATGTGGTATGCCCGGACCCAGCGGCTGTACGTCCACGGCATGTGGATCTGGCCCCACGTGGAGTTGTCCTTCTTGCGGAAGGTCCACTGCCCCTGTGGGTCCTGGTCGTCGAC
Source organism: uncultured Armatimonadia bacterium (assembly GCA_964542355.1). GTDB lineage: Bacteria > Armatimonadota > Zipacnadia > Zipacnadales > JABUFB01 > CAZIWQ01. The sequence goes on along the minus strand of CAZIWQ010000551.1, from coordinate 3,311 downwards.
GAGCGCCTCGCCCCCCTTCGCGATGGCCCCGAGTACCCGCTCGCTGTGGTACCACGGGTTGGCCTTGTCCTCGAGGGACCATGCCGCGGTGAGGGTGACGAGCACGTTCTGGTCGCTGCAGATCCACGGCTGGGAGCCGAAGCGTCCGGTCGCGGGGTCCTGGCTCTTGAGGATCGGCTCGATGCCGGCGACCAGGCTCTTGACGAGATACTCGCGGGGCGGCCATTGCGGCGGCTCGGCGGCTTCGAGAAGGGTGCACACAGAGAGCGCGGCGGCGATCAGGATCGGCAAGCTGACGTCGTGCATGGCGGGTGTCCTCCGTGCCCGGGGCGGTCTGGTGTGTGGCGTGCCCGGGCCGGTAGCCATTCGCCCCTGGCCTTCGCCCGTCCTGCGCGGCTCCCGGCCGGGCCCGCTCCACGTCGCCTCCTGAGGTGGCGTATTGCGCTCACGGCCGCTGTCGTTCCTGG
>CAZIWQ010000551.1:0-2834 GCA_964542355.1 uncultured Armatimonadia bacterium | reverse complement strand
AGGGCAGGAGGTGGCCGGACGGTCCGCGAATAGTGTTCTCATCTGCAGCTACAACGCAGTACCACACGCGAGTCAGAGATCGGGGGTAGAGGCCATGCTCCGCTACGCGCTCATGATCGCGACGGGTGTCGCGCTTGCCGCCACAATGGTGCAGTTTGCCGGTTGCGGCGGTTCGTCTTCGCCGGGAGACGGTCGCGGCGAGGAGACCAAGACACAGTGGGTCCGGCTGGCTGTGAGCAGCAGCGCCACTGGGGCGCCGATCGCGCCGGCGTGGGTGGAGCTCTGGCAGTCACAAGGCGCGGGGGCCTACCGGTTCTTCTTCCAGAGCGTCACGGACCAAAATGGCGTCCTGAAGCTGAAGGTGTCGGCGCTGCCCGCCGGCACCTACATGCTGGAGATCAGCGCCCACGGATATTGCCCCTGGCGCGGCCAACTCGCGCCACCGAACCCGGACGCGGGCGAGGAGATCGCCCAACCAGTGCCCCTCGAGCCCAAGGGTTCCATGCGTCTCAGCCTCCACTGCGGGTGGGAGACCGGAGGCTCCGTGGGCTACCACGTCCGCGTGTGGAACACGGAGACCTCTCAGGTCGTCGGCGATGCGGACGAGGTAGGCGATACCACCCTCGTGCTGGACCCTGCGCTCCCCCCGGGGATCTACACAATCGTGGTGCAGGCCCAGGTTGATCCGTGCCCGCGGGTGTTTCGAGGCCATTTTGAGCTGCTCCCCGGCGAGACCCTCCCGGTTGAGTGCCTGATTCCCGTAGACCAGCAAGACCAACCGTACGTCTACCGGGTCCACCTGCTGTCGGTGGGGGTCAGAGGCGAACCGGACTTGCCCGGCACCGACAGTGAGCTCGGGGTTCTAGTGATGTTGGGGAACGACCATCTGTTCCCCGTCCAGTGGTCCTGGACCGAGGCCATCTCCGGTGGCACGGTGAGCGTGCACTCGATAGGGGAGGATGTCACCTCCGTGGTCCTGTCATCCGTGGCGGAGATCCGGCTCCTGTACGCCAGGGTTCAGGATGCGGACGGGATGGGGGCCGTGGGTGCCCCCACGGATGTCGTGGGTGCCATCCTCGCTACCCCTCCGTATCCCGCCGCGCTGTCGGGGTCGGAAGTGCGGTGGCAACCCGAGGCGAAGGAGACGGGCCGCGAGGCCTGGTTCGCGTTCCGGCTCATACCGGAGCTGTAGTGACGCCGACCGCCGCCTGCGGCGGACAGCGCGACGCGCTCCGTCCGGCCCTCCCGGCCCGCCGAGCGCAGCGTCTCAGCGCCGAAGGCCCTCCCCAGGCCCCGCAAGGCAAGCCCTGCCAGTAGCAGGACAGCAACCGCGCACAGCATCCAGAACCGCTTCCGCCGGGTTGCCCCGCCGCGAGCCTCCCGTTGCATGGCACCCTCCTTGCTTCTCTGCATGCGCACACCGCCGCCGCCGTTTCCCGCGCTCCCACGCCCCCGCGCTAGCAGTCGTCCAGCCGCGCCGGGTCCACCGTCGGCATCGTCGCGAGCTTCCACAGATCCACCGCAACGTCGTTGGATTGCCTCGGCCCCGGGGTGCTGCGGCCGTCGGCCACCAGCGCCGTGAGCCGCGCAACCATCGCCCGGACGATGTCGGGGTGCCGTGCGTGGAGGTTCAGCGTCTCGCCCGGGTCGGTCTGCATGTCATAGAGCTGCACCAGGGGGCGCCCGTTCCGCGCCGCTTCATCGTCGCGCTCCGTCCACCCACCGGAACCGGGGCAGAGCACCAACTTCCAGCGCTCGTCGCGGAGAGCGAACTTGCCCGTGATCGAGTGATGCACCACCTGGTCGCGGAGCGGCGCGCCGCTTTCCCCAATCAGCGGCATCATGCTGACACTGTCCTCCGCGGCGTTCTCGGGGAGCGGCTCGCCGATGATCTCCGCGCAGGTGGCCATGAGATCGCAGAGACACACGAGCCGGTCGCAGTGGCTGCCGGGGCGGATGACGCCCGGCCAGCGGGCGAAGCAGGCGATGCGGTGGCCGCCGTCCCAGACGTCCGACTTGTACCCGCGCAGGTGCGCACTGGGATGGTGCCCTTGTGCCTCCAACTGGTCGACGCCGATGTAGGGCGCGCAGCCGTTGTCGCTGGCGAAGATGACCAGCGTCTGCTCGGCGACGCCGTGACGGGCAAGCGCGGCCAGCACCCGGCCGAAGACATCGTCGGTCTCCATGACCAGGTCGGCATACGGGTTGTTGAGGCCGCTCTTGCCGACCCATGGGGTGTTGACCGAGAGCGGCGTGTGCGGAGAAGTCATCGGCAGGTAGAGGAAGAAGGGCTGCCGGTCAGCCGCCCGCTCGCCGATGTAGCGATCCGCCCGCTGCGCCCATGTGGGCAAGAGCTCCTCGAAGCGCCACTGCGGCATGGCAGGGCCCCCGTAGCTGGCGAGGTTGCCGCCGACCAGACGCGATGGCAACAGCTCCGAGGGGAGCCCGACGGTGTGGTTGTTCTCGATGAAGCAGTAGGGCGGCCAGTTCGGTACATCCACCCCGTAGTAGTAGTCGAACCCCCGCGTAGTCGGCCCGCCGGTCGTCGGTTGGGAGAAGGCTTCCCGCCACCGGGCTTGTTGCTCCGGCGTGGCCGCCAGGTCGCGGTCCGGCCCATGGCGCGGGGGCCGATGGCTCCCGCGCGGGTAGTAGTCCTCCTCCTCCGCCTCGAACGCCCAGCCCATGCCCAGGTGCCACTTGCCGAGGCACGCGGTGTGGTAGCCGTGCTGTCGCACGAAGGCAGGCACGGTGAGGCGGTCCCGGGCAATCAGCGGACCGCCGTAGAGACCGACAATGCCGGCCTGCAGGGGGGAGCGCCAGTTGTAGCGGCCGGT
>CAZIWQ010000550.1:0-5242 GCA_964542355.1 uncultured Armatimonadia bacterium | reverse complement strand
CAGGAGGCGCCTGCGCGCACACCCAGCGCCGGTGAAGACCTCGCGCGCGGCAAGCCCTGCACCTTCGACCCCGCCCCGAGCTACGGCTTGTGTAGCGACCCCGATGACGTGAACCAGCTCACCGACGGCCTCTACAACGGCTGCGACTGGCGCAACAAGGGGACGGTAGGCTGGGGCGTCGGGCGTGAGCGTGCGATGATGATCGGTATCGACCTCGGGGCGCCCGCGCCGATCGGCAAGCTCACCTTCGACACCATCACCGGCGGCGCCCAGGTCACCTTCCCCGCTGCCGCCCTCGTCTTCACGAGCGTCGACGGCAAGAGCTATCGCTATCTGTGTGATGTCCTGACCGAGGCGCTCCCCCAGGACAAGGGCCTCAACTACCGGTTCTCCGCCGAGGGGCTCAAGGGTTGGGGCCGCTATGTCCGCATCGCCGTGATCCCCGGGGGTTTCTACGCGTTCTGCGACGAGATCGAGGTCATGCGCGGTGACCACACCGCCGAGCAAGCGCACTATGCCTCGGAAGACGTCATCGCCGCCGAGGGCCTCAAGCAGCACGCGATCGGCATGACCCCGTGGGTGATGCAGAAGAACACGACACTGACGCTGCTGCGCGAGGCCCGGGAGGCCCTGGATGCGCGGGTCGAGGCCCTCAACGATGAGGCCCGGGCATGGCAGGTGCGCGCGGAGCTGAAGACACTGGGCGAGCAGGCCCTGAGCGAGCGCGCGGTGACCGCGGCCGACTACCGGCTCGGGCCACCGTACCGCGCGGCGGACCGGCGCGCGTTCGAGCTGATCGCGGGGCTGAATGCCCGGATCTGGCCCGGGCAGTCGGTAGTCGCCTGGCACGATGACGACTGGGGGTGGCTGCACCCCCTCGCGGCCCCGCCGGCGAAGCCCGCAACCGTCGAGGTGGCCGTCGACCTGATGGGCAATGAGTTCGCGACCGGGAGCTTCGTCCTGACCGGCGCGACGCAGGCGAACCAGGAGCTGACCTTCGAAACCGAGCCGTTCCGGGGGCCGGCCGAGCTACCGGCCGCCGCGGTGCTGCGGATCGGCCATGTCGTGCACGTGGAGGCCTTCGGGTACAACTACCGCGATGATGCCATCGTGCCGCTGGCGGAGGGACCGGTTGTGCTGGCCCCGGGTGTGAGCAAGCGCATCTGGCTGACCTTCCGGACGCGCGGCGCGGACCTGCGCCCCGGAGTCTACACCAGCGCGGTGCAGGTGGCCGCCGACGGCAAGCCGGCCCTTCGCATCCCGCTGCGGATGCGAGTCTGGCCGCTGCGGTTCCCCGACGAGGTCGGCCTGCACAGCAACACGTGGGGCTACTTCGACTCGCCGCCGGTGGTGGGCCACGAGCCGGCAACGGCGCAGGACCTGCTCGACCACTACAGCACCGCCCTCACCCTCCACCATGGCTGGCTTCCGTACCCGAAGCCGGATCGGGACGGGAACTTCACCGCCCCGCTGGACTTCACCAGGATGGACCAGATGCTGGCCTGGAACCCACAGACGCGCTTGTGGCTGCTGTGGGCCGGCTTCGAGTTCGGCTTCGATCGCCTGGGGACTGCGAAGTTCGGCACCCCGGTATGGGAGCAGGTGTTCCGGCAGTGGGTGACCCAGATCCGCGACCACCTCGCGCAGAAGGGGATCGATCGCAGTCGCTTCGCCTGGTACTGGATCGATGAGCCCGGCACGGAAGCGTGGGAGCGTGTCTGCGTCCCGGCCAGCAAGCTCCTCAAGCAGGTCGACCCCGAGATGCAGACGTGGGAGAACCCCACCGACCGGGTCAGTGTCAAGCAGCTTGAGCAGGGGCTGCCCTACTTCGACATGTATTGCCCCAACCAGGGGAGCGTGGCCGCCAGGGCCGTCGCCGACGTCTGCCGGCGCACCCGCCTCCCCTCGTGGTTCTACGCCTGCGCCAGCGAGAAGAACGCCTCCCCCTTCAGCTACTACCGTTGGTTCGGCTGGAAGGCGTGGGAGCTCCGCCTGGGCGGCATCGGCATGTGGGTCTATGTCGACGCCAACGGGATGACCTTCAGCGACTACACCAGTGGTCCGAGCTACGGACTCATCTACCACGGTGAGAAGGGCCCCATCGACTCGAAGCGCTGGGATGCGTGGCGGCTGGGCATCGCCGACAACCAGTACCTGCAGATGCTGACGGCGGCGGCGGAGCGTGCGCGCGCCGCCGGTCGGCACCCCGAAGCGGTGCAGACGGCGGAGACGATCCTCACGACTACGGCGCTGCAGGTAGTGGGGAAGAGCCCGTACGGGGCCGACCCCGCGGCCGCGGCCGTCGCCGATCAGATCCGCCGGCAGGTGCTGCAATGTCTCAGTGACCTACTTGCGTAGGGCCAGATTCGTATGCCCGGCGGGCGCACCACGCGCCGGGGGCGCCATCGGATCGGCGTGTACCCCTCCCCGGAACGGAGTCGTCATGCCGGGCTATCCGGCACCCTTGAACACTGAGGATCGCGGGGATGGCAACGACGCGCCCTCACCCGAACCCTCTCCCTCCGGGAGAGGGGCGGGGTGAGGGCATGCCCCGATCTTCGCAGCAGAGGGCCCGAGGGTGAGGCAGACATCCCGTTGCCCTCACAGGCTCCTACCACGAGCACAAACGGCTCTCGACAAGGCCCCCATCGCCGCCCCCGCCGTTTCCCCGCCGTTTACCCGGAGTGGGAACCTGACAGACCGCCGCTGCGTCCACACTGTTGAGGCCCGACCCGGAGCAGCTTCACAGCCCGACAGCCTCCCGTAACTCACAGACTCGTCGCCGTGTGGAGGAGACAAGATGAAACAGGCTAGCGTGATGGGTGCCCTGCTGGTGGTCGTGACGTTCCTCGTGGTAGCACAGAGCGGCTGGTGTGACGGCATTCTGGTTCCCCCGTTCCGGCCGGAGGTCCCGTACTTCAGCATCAAGTACCACCACGTCAAGGTCGAGATCGAGGATCAGGTCAGCACGACGCATGTCGACCAGGTGTTCGTCAACGAGACCAACCGCGAGCAGGAGGCGACATACATCTTCCCGCTACCGCTGGGGGCCGTGGTGAAGGACTTCGCCCTCATCGTGGACGGCAAGAAGATGGAGGGCGAGATGCTGCCGCGCGAGAAGGCGGTCGGCATCTACGAGGAGATCGTGCGCAAGCGGCGCGACCCGGCCCTGCTCGAGTATACCGGGCGCGGGATGTACAAGGCCCGCATCTACCCCATCCCACCCCATGGCGAGCGGCGCATCGAGATCAACTACACGGAGATGCTCCCCTACGACAACGGGCTGGTCGCCTATAGCTACCCGATGGGGACGGAGAAGTTCTCGAAGGAGCCCATTCGCGAGACGGTGTTCGAGGCCAAGCTCACGGCCAAGACCAAGATCGGGACCGTCTACTCGCCCAGCCACGAGGTAGAGATCGTGACCAAGGGCCGCGAGGCGACGGTGTCGTACGAAGAGAAAAAGACCAAGCCCGATCGCGACCTGCTCTTGTACTACACGCTGGCGCAGTCGGAGGTGGGCACCAGCGTGCTGACCTTCAAGGAGAAGGGCGAGGACGGCTACTTCCTGCTGCTGGCATCCCCACCGGCCGGGGAGTTGGCCAACGACCGGGCGGCGCCCAAGAACGTGATCTTCGTGCTGGACCGCTCCGGCTCGATGGCGGGCGAGAAGATTGAGCAGGCCCGCAAAGCCCTCAAGTTCTGCGTCGAGAGCCTCAACCCCAACGATCAGTTTGATATCATCACCTTCGCCTCGACGATCACCAGCTTCGGCGATGGCCTCAAGCTCGCCGACCGCGAGCAGATCGAGAAGGCGCGCAAGTTCGTCGCCGCGATCAAGGCCTCCGGCGGCACTGACATCAACGGGGCGCTGAAAGCGGCGCTGGAGACCCGCAAGCCGGGCGTGCCCAACTACATCGCGTTCCTCACCGACGGGTTGCCGACGGTGGGCGAGGTCACCGACCCCGACGAGATCCAGAAGCTGGTGAAGCAGCAGGCGGGCAAGCTCAAGCAGACCCCGACGCGGCTGTTCGCCTTCGGCGTCGGCTATGATGTGGACACCCACTTCCTCGACAAGCTCACGGAGGACAACAGCGGGCTGTCAACCTACGTCCGCCCCAGCGAGGACATCGAGGTGAAGGTCAGCAACTGGTACGCCAAGATCGCCCAGCCGGTCCTGACCGAGCTCAAGCTCAGCTTCGGCAGCGTCAAGGCCTACGACATGCTCCCCCGTGAGCTGCCCGACCTGTTCGCGGGCTCACAGGTCAGCGTGTTGGGGCGCTACAAGGCCGACAGTGCGGGGAAGACGCGGGTCACGTTGACCGGCGTCTCCGGCGATGAGAAGCGCAGCTTCGGCACCGAGATCGAGTTCCCCGCGGCGCGCGAGGGCACCGACTACGTCGCCTCCCTGTGGGCCTCACGCAAGATCGGGTTCCTGCTCGACCAGATCCGGCTGCACGGCAAGAACAAGGAGCTGACCGACGAGATCGTCGCCCTCAGCACCCGGTTTGGGATCCTCACCGAGTACACCGCGTTCCTGGCGACCGAGGACGCGCCGCTGGCCGCTCCGGCGGCCGCGACGCGCGCCGCCGGCGGCATGAGTGGCGCCTTCGAGAAGCGGGAGGGCGGCTGGGCGACCTCGCAGGCCGAGAACGCCCAGGCGATGCGCCAGGCGGCCACCGTCGCCGGTCAGAACCGCTACCGCGACCAGGACGGCAAGTCGGTCCAGATCAGCAATGTCCAGAACCGTGGTCAGCGCGGCTTCGTCCAGCGTGGCGCTCAGTGGCAGGACATGCGCTACGACCCCAGTGTCCACAAGGCGACCATGAAGGTGCAGGCGTACAGCGAAGCCTACTTCCAGCTCAACCGGGCGTTCGCCGGGGCCAACCAGCTCCTCACCGTGTCGGACAACATGATCATCGTGCTCAACGGTCAGGCCGTGGAGATCGGGGCGGAAGGCAAGACACACCTCAGTGCGGACGAGCTGAAGGCACTGGGTGCCACCGATGAACAGATCAAGTCGGGGGCGACCGGCTAGCGTAGAGCCGGACGTGCTGCCAGTGAGCGTGGCATGCGACTGGAGGGGCCGGCCTCCGCGAAGCGGGACGGTCGCCGCGTAGGTCGAGCGTCTCGCTCGACAAGGCCCGCCGACCGGGACGCCGCCGCTGCTTTCTGGCCAGCCCGTCGGAGATCGCACGAACCGGGCCTCGGGGCCGGTGTCATCCTGAGGAGCGAATGCGGCTTC